>CAYJPI010000008.1:0-18144 GCA_964372005.1 uncultured Oscillospiraceae bacterium
ATCCGGGATTTCAAAATTCATTGCGGCCATGCAACGCTCGAGTGAAGTCATCTGTTTCATTTTTTGCCTCCGTTTTTTAATAGCGACGCTTGTTGCGTCAAACTTTTTTTAATAATTAAATTAATAGCACATGAATGTATATGTGATGCCGTTATCTAAATATGTCCCGAAACATCATCGCCACACCGCCCATCGCTCCGACGCGCTGCGCATGCTTTGAGCGATACATCTTTATTTTGTCGTGGTTTTGCGGGTAGCAGTGCTTTGCTAAGTAGTGGCGTATCTCATCAACCAAAATTGGAGATTTGTCGGACAAATCAGCCGTGAATATTATGGTATCTGGGCTGATGGTGAGTATGACATTGTTTAAAGCAATGCCAATATACTTTGCGCACATCTTTACCGCTTCGTAGAACAAAGCTTCCTTTTTCTCTGCCCTTTCGAGGATTTGCGCAAGTGTGATGCTGTCCACATCTTCGATATTATACTTAATGCAACTTGCATGGTTGGTTTTCAATTCTTTTTTCACGTATTCAAGCAATGCTCGGCCATCCGCCATCGCTTCGAGGCAACCATAGCCGCCACAGCCGCATTTTGGCCCGTTAATATCCACCTTGGTGTGGCCGATTTCGCCCGAGTTTCCGCCAAATCCACTGAACACTTCGCCATCGATTAATATGCTTCCACCTATGCCAACTTCATACATTCCACAAAGAAATACGCAATTCGATGTTTTCGCATCACCAAACCAATATTCCGCAAGTGCGGCCATCGAGGTTGATTTTTCGAAATAAACCTTTAGCCCCGTACGTTCCTCGATTAGGCTTTTGATGGGTACATTCGACCAGCCTTTGAGGTTTGGCGGATTGGTGATAAGCCCGTTTTCGATATCACATGGGCCGGGGGCACAAAGACCCACTCCCCATATCTTATCCCTGTCCACATTCGCTTCCGCTATAATCGCTTCGATTTCCTCAACGATCAAGGATATTATTGTATCCACAGCATGGTTTGCTTCCACGCGCAAAGTGCGCTCACAAACTATCTTTGCTTCGAAATCGGTAATCAAACTTATGATTTCCTTGGTTTTAAACTCTACCCCAATAAAATAGTACTTTGTAGGATTTACGGATAAAAGCACGGCACGTCTTCCACCATTAGCCTTTTCGGTGCCTGTTTCATTAACGAATTCACGCGAGGATAGCATCGCCACTATGTTCGTTACCGTCGCCGGGGTTAGCCCTGTATTCTTCGCGACATCCCTGCGCGAGATCGATCCAAAATCGCGAATAGTATCGAGCACTAATTTTTCATTATTAATTTTCATGCCCACGCAGTTGATATTCTTCGCTTTCATTTTCACCTCGGTGCAATTCTATAGCGTTATTATACAGCTTCAGCTTTGAATAATCAATACTTTTTTTAATAATTAAATTAAGTTTTATCCGCGTACTTGAATGCGGGAAGTCCATTGCACATATCGTAAAACATATGGCGTGCTATCTCGGGTATGGCTATGTAATCATAATAGTCGACATCATCGCGCCGGGTAGCGATTGGATACTGCCCGGCATGCGCTATACAACAAACCACCCATTTTTGTGCTTAAATCAATGGCACAAAAATGGGTGGATATTATTTACCTATAACCTGTGAGCCGTGGAAGCGGCTTACAAAAAGGGATTCAAGGGATTTCACCCCCCCTTGTCGGGGTGCGGGGCAGCGCCCCAAATAGCCTCCCCTTACTCGCCGATGGGAATATCTAGGCCAACCAATGTTCCGCCCTCGCCGGTTTGCACGGTGGGGAGCTTTCCATCCCACTTTTCGATGGTCTCGTAGTTGATAAGCACCTCGGTGAGGGACGCGGCAAGCAATTCGTTTGCGGTGGACTGCGCTTCGGCCTGGATAGAGATCTGCTGTGCTTCGGCATTGGCCGCGATAACAGCGGCTTCAGCCGCGGCATTAGCGGCAATGAGCTGCTTTTCCGCTTCGGCGTTCGCAATAACAACCGCCTGCTCCTGCTCTGTGCGCGTCTTGATGAGGTTCTGCTCGGCTACCTGCTTCTGCTCGATAGCAACTATGTACTCCTCGGAGAAGTCCCAATCAATAATATTTATCGATTCGATGATGATACCCGACCCTGTGAGTCTTGTTGTGATGTCCTCGTTAAGCTCAACGCTCACCGCGCTTCTATCCTCAACAAGTTCGCTCGCCGAATAGTTGGCGACAACAGCCTTCAATACCTCATTCACAGCAGGAATAAGAAGAACGGACTCATACGAAAACCCAACATTCTTGTACACATCGTGGCTCATCCCCTTATCAATACGATAGTTAACCGCAAGCACTGCCGATATGGTTTGAAGGTCGTTTGAAAATGCCTCCGTCGTTACATCAAGCTTTTGCACCTGGTTGTTCATGATAACTACTTGCTGTACAAATGGCGTCTTTACACTCATACCTTCCTGTAGTACGCCTTCCTCAACGCGGCCGAGGGTTACCACCACGCCCGTGTGTCCCGGCGGAACTACCACGAACGCCTGTAATACCAGCACACTCGCCAAAACCAATATTATCACCGTGATGCTGATCTTCTTTCCCGACAGTGTACCGTCTTTGTTCTTAAACATATCTCTCTCCTTTGAATAATTTTGAATTCCATCATTATAGCATAATAAATAAATCCTGTACTCAATATGCAGGAAATGTTGCTATGTTCACAATGATGTCAGTTTTAACCGCTACAATGTGGATATGATATATTCTTTGAGTTCATCACGGTCGATAAGCTGTATTCCGAGCGCATCCGCAAGCTCCTTAGCGCTTCTTGTAAATGAAGCATTTGTTACTACCGCACCGAAATCCGCATCATACATGGCCATGCCTGCGCTCACCTCCTGCACGCATTTCACCCCGAGATTGGAGCTGTAGCACTTGCATTGGAAGGCAAAGCGTTCATCACAAAAATCTGCAACTATATCCACGCCGAAATCACCGCTCGCCTTGGTGATGTGCACATTTTTATACCCGAGCGAACGAAGAAGGTCAGCAATATAGGCCTCGAACTCGAGGCCGTTCATCGCATCGATCTTAGCTAACTGCGCGTTGAGTTTACGCTTACGCCTAAAAAGGGATGAGAGCAAAAATCCCATCCCCTTCAATATTCCTCGTATTATACATGCTATGATTCGAAACACCATCACTATCGGCCAAGTGATAACCTTGAACAAAGCTGAGCTTGCTGTACGTTTTTTTGCCATCGAGCTACATCGTGCATGTACGCAAAACGCCCACAATACGGCGGCGGTACACTTCCTTTTGTGAATACATCTCTTCGATACACTCGCGCGCACTTATCGCCTTTTTGTAGCTGCGCTCGGTTGTTGCAGTGTCAAAGCATTCGGCGACGAGCACGATTTGCGCTTCCTCGCATATGCTATCCGCCTTTAGCTTTTGCGGATAGCCGGATCCGTCAAGCTTTTCATGGTGCTGTAGTATTATCTGCTTGCTAATCTCGGGGATGTTGATTTCACGCATCATAGAGTGCCCCATCACGCAGTGGTTTTGAAGCAGGCTGTATTCCACGGGCGAAAGTTTCTCCGGCTTATCGAGCATCTCGCGCGGGATCAAAGTTAGGCCGATGTCGTGGAAAAGCGCACCTATCGCGAGGTCCATCAATCGCTTGTTGCTGTAGCCCATCGCCGCGCCGATAACACAACTTATCGTCGCAGTATTGATAGAGTGTGAGTACAGCCAACCCACATACGAAAACAATAGCGCAACATAGCGGTGCCACTCGTAATTCTCGTTTGCGCGCACAACCGCATTTACGATATCCGTGGCGCGGCTTAGGATGCGATAATCAAGCCCCTTGAATGTGAGGGCGAGCTCCTCAAACGAACGAATGGTGCTTTCCTTCGTTATCTCATTTATAAATTCATGATATGTGCCCTTTTGGCGGTTGCTTATGGTTTCAGCCTGTGCAAGAACATCACGCAATATCCCAAGCTCGCGCAGTTGCTCGGTACGTTCGGCGGTTAATACAATCTGCGTTCCCTCTGCTATGAGCAATACGCCTTCTTCATTGCGAATATCATGGCTCGTTACAATAACTTTCATCATGCCCGTCTCCCCTAATAAAGCAAGGATTTCATAATTCTGATAGTGATTTTTTAATAATAATTTCCGATTTAGGTCACAAGTTGTTAGCGCATCTTTGCGCACGTAACATCATGTAACTTAGTATATCATATTCATCATAATTATTGCAACACATTTATGTGGCTTATTCAAAATACTGTCTTGGATTGTATGGTATGCCGTCTATCAAAACTTCGAGATGCAATTTGGATTGGTAGCCGTCTTGCTCCTGCATCACAACGCCGATGGGCGAGCCGGCGCTCACTATATCCCCGAGCTTAACGCTGATGGAGCTAATCCAAGCCAAGCGAACGCGCACATCCTCGCCGCAATCTATCTCTACAACGCCGCCATATCCGTTTCTTTCGCCTGCGTACACCACTATGCCCGTTGCAGGCGCGAAAACTTCATCGCCCGCCTTTGCGCCATAGTCGATACCATAATGCATTTCATTCTCGCGCGTGCCGAAGTTAGACTCTATATCATCGTCCTCACATGGATGTACGAGTGCAAACGATAGTTCCTTACCCGTAGCGCCTTCATCTTTGCCGGGCTCATCTTCCGGATCGTCGGATATATATGCCCCGTCGGTTATCTTGAGCGTTATCGGGTCGTATGAGTGCGACATGCTCGGCTCGCTTCGTCTCTGCTCAACGCCATTTAGATATGTCACCGTAACCGCTTGCCTATTAAGCCCATTTTGCCCCATCGACTCAACGATTCGACTACCAACGGGAATAAGCTCATCAACGCCGGGCGCCTGCTCACCGTTTTCGCCCTCTTCGTCGTCATCACTCTCGTCCGCTTCGCCGTCCTCGTTATTCTCGTCGCCATCCTCATGTGTTGATGGTGCAGTGTCGATTGAGTGATCGATTCCCGTGAAGGTGATTTCCTCTACCACGCGCTCCACGGGACACACGGATGCATCATCCAAAAATGCGAGCGCCTCCTCAAAATCAAGCACGGATTCGCCGCTAAATGCCGGCGCGCTCGTAATCTCCTTAACGAAGCGCACTTCAACCAATCGCTCCCCCGCGGCAGGGGCTGCGGCGTGCAATAATAGTAGCTCTTGAAGCACGCTTGAGGCGACCTCGTCATTTACAACCGTGCAAATTATCTCACCATCCGCCAAGATATCCACCGCATCGGGCGGCGCTATGACATGCGTGGGTTCGGGCTCAACAACATCGCCCTCTTCAATATGGAGGACGGAGCGCGCGGCTATAGCATCATAATACCCATCGGAAAAGAAACGCGTTCCGAGAAGTAGCATCGATACTACGGCAAGAACAGGCACAAAAATGCACCATCCAAAAAAAATCCACTTCTTCATGCACATTAGTATATCATACTCGGCAAGTTTCTGGTATACTTAGAGATGTAAAAGAACTAGAAAGTTTGAAAGGATGGAGTACGCCATGATGAGAAAGACAAAAATCGTTTGCACGATGGGCCCTGCCTGCCGCGATGAAGAAACACTGGAGGCATTGTTCAAAAGTGGAATGAATGTAGTTAGAATGAACTTCTCGCATGAATCACATGAAGGGCACAAGAAAGCACTTGAGACCATTCGTGCGGTGCGAGATCGCCTCGGCATATCTGCCGCTATATTACTTGATACGCGTGGCCCCGAGATACGCCTCGGAAAATTTAAAAACAAATCTGTTGAGCTTAAAGAAGGCGCAACTTTCACCTTGTACGCCGAAGAACGCTTGGGTGATGAGAAGGGTGCGAGCGTAACGCTCCCCACACTGATACCCCAACTGAGCGTTGATAATATTGTCCTTTTTGATGACGGTAAAATAAGAACCACCGTTATCGCCGCAAACGAGGGCAGCGTAGATCTTCGCGTTGAGAACCCCGGCAAGGTGAGCGACCATAAGGGAATTAATGTACCCGGTGTATCCCTCGATATGCCATACTTGAGCGAACAGGACAAGGCCGACTTGATTTTCGGCATAGAGAACGATGTGGACTTTATTGCCGCTTCCTTCGTAAGAAGCAAGGATGATGTTGTAACATTGCGCAAATTCCTTGATTACAATGGCGGCCACAACATACTCATCATTTCCAAAATTGAAAATGGCGAGGGAATCAACAATTTCGAAGAGATCCTCGAAAATTCAAACGGCATCATGGTTGCGCGCGGCGACATGGGCGTTGAAGTTGATTACGAGCGCTTGCCCGGTATCCAAAAGAAATTCATCCGCCGCTGCTATCAGTCGGGCAAGATGGTTATCACAGCAACGCAGATGCTCGAAAGCATGATATCGAGCCCCACCCCCACACGCGCTGAAATCACCGACGTTGCGAATGCCGTGTTTGACGGAACCTCGGCGGTGATGCTTTCGGGCGAAACGGCCATGGGCAAGTATCCCGTACAAGCTGTGGAGGTTATGGCGCGCATAGCAATGCAAGCCGAGAGGGACGCTTTTGAGATGAACGCATACAGAAGCATCGGCCATGATATGGACGTTGCCGACCATACCAACGCCATTTGTGATGCGGCTTGCACCACCGCTAAGGACATCGAGGCGGCAGCAATCATCGCAGTAACAAAGAATGGTAAAACCGCAAGGCGTATCTCGAAGTTCCGCCCATATGCGCCCATCGTTGCATCCACTCCGTCGGTTAAGTCATACCATCAGCTCGCTTTATCTTGGGGCGTATATCCCGTTATCGCCCGCTATCAGCATAGCTTCGATGACCTTATCAAGCATGCGGTTGATTGTGCGAAGCATATCGACATCGTTCATGATGGTGACCAGGTTGTTATCACAGCAGGCATTCCGCTAGATGCAGGCATCCCCACCAACATGGTAAAGGTACATAAGATAGTAAGCGAGCAAGGCGTTTAATAACTAGATAGTGCAAACACAAAAAAGTGGCCATTGGCCACTTTTTTTCGCATAGTATAATTATTGTTATCTCGATACCGCAACCTTCGCCAATTCAAGGCGCATAACCTTTGCAACGGACTTGTACAGCATAAATGTGAGTGCGCCGTTTGCCACCGCCTTAATCGCGTTGAACGGAACAATTACGGGGAACATCAACTCCCAAACGACATTCATCGGCGTGCCCATGAAGTATCCCGTGAAGATGAGGTTTAAGGGTATCATCATGATGATCATTGTGGCCGCACCGCATATGATTGCTAAGAGCGCGCCCTTCATCGAGCGGTGATGCTTGTAGATGTTGCCTGCCACGAGTACATAAGCACCCGTCGCGAACACATGCATCATAATGCCGATGATTCCGCTACCGGAGGATACGAGTACACCTTGCAAGATGGATACCGCCAGCGTTAGCATAAGCCCTGCTGCCGGCCCGAAGAGGAATGTTCCGATGAGGATGGGCACGTCCGCCATGTCATACTCAAGGAAGGGCGCGGCAGGGAAGATGGGGAAGTGTATGAAATACACCAGTACTATCGACATCGCCGTGAGGATACCCATCCGTACCAACTTGATTACCATACCGTCTTTTCGCATTTTGTTCTTGTTTCTCCTAACATCTTTTGTATGCTTCCGTACGGCCGCTTGTAACCGCAAAAAAGCCCCCTCGCATGCGAGGGGGCTTACGTAATACGACATATGCGCGGTAAAACGCATCGCCTCTTCCGTCCGGACTATACCGTCGGTTTCGGAATTTCACCGAATCAGCCTTGAATGCATAAACACTCTCAGCTCGCGGACTTTCACCGCCGGTGGGGAATTGCACCCCGCCCCGAAGCATCTAAAAGCAGTGTATCACCGGTTTGCAAAAATTGCAAGCATAAATTTAATATCTTTTGGTAGATATTACACTTAATGTCCACCTTTATAGAACGCGTTGCCGCCAATGAACTCCCTCAACACCGATGTGGGGGGGATTTCGTCCTCGACATCCGCATCCATGATATAGTTGAGGAACTTAATAATACTGCGCGCCCATGTGTAGTGGGGGCTTTGTTCGCCCACGGACTCGAGCTTGGGATAAGCATGGCGCTTCAAAAGCGCGAGCTCGTACAAAAGTGCGCTGTTGAATATCGCATCCGCCTGCTCCTGATACGGGAATATCCATGTGCGTTCGCCCTTGCTTACATTTTCCCACATGTCCATAGTTGCTTCAACGCTTGTGCCGCGCGTAGCAATGTCGCGAACCATGCGGCGAAGAAGGCGAACATCCGTCGTGCGGATGCGGTTGTGATCGTCGAGGCCGAGTGCCGTCAAAGCGCTCACATACACGCGGAACACCGCTTCCTTCGGGATGTCGGGGCTTAGCATGCGCTCATTAAGCCCATGTATGCCTTCGATGATTAGCGGCTCATCCGCGCCCACCTCAAGCATTCGTCCCTGTGCCTTGCGCTTGCCCGCTACAAAGTCGAAAACGGGGATTTCAACTTCCTCGCCCTGCAACAGCATCGATAAGTCCGAGTTGAAGCGTGCGATGTCGAGTGTGTTGATGTCCTCCAAGTCCTGCCGGCCATCAGGCCCATAGGGGATCTTGTCACGGTCGACATAATAGTTATCGAGCGATAGGAGAACCGGGTTTTTGCCGAGCACGCGAAGATGCGTGTACAGCCTGTTCGCCGAGGTCGTCTTTCCCGATGACGAAGGACCCGCTACCATGATAGCACGGGACTTGCGCATTACAATTTCGTCGGCGATTGCGGCGTAGCGTTTTTCGTGAAGTGCTTCGCTGATGCGGATTAATTCGCGGATGCTACCGTCACTTACCATGCTGTTAAGCTCTGCGACATTCGAACAATGCATGAGCCGTGTCCAACTCTCGCTCTCATTGAAAACCGCTGAAAACTTAGGGCTTTTTACATGCTTCGCTGCTTTTTCCACATTCGATGGGTCGGGCATAAGAAGCACGAGCCCCGGCTTTGCAAACGCGATGTCGAACACATCGACGGCGGCTGTGGTCGGCGCCATCTCGCCATAGAAGTATTCGATAAACTCGCCCTGGCGATAGCAGTCGAAAAAGTCGAAGTTGCGGCACTTTAGAAGGCCGACCTTGTCGAGCTGATCCTTGGCGGAGAAGTGGTTTATCGCTACATCGATTGCTAAGCGTTCGCGTTTGAGCGGTAGGTCTGCCGCGATTATCCGCGCGCATTCGGCCTTGATTGCGCTTACATCGGCCTCGCTAAGTGACGGCGACTTCTCGATTGTGCAGTAAAGCCCCGAGCCGAGCGAGTAGTGCACCTGTACACGCGCGCCGCTAAACACGCGTTCCACCGCCATGATGAACACATACTGTAATGTGCGCTCGTACACGCGGCGGCCGAGATCGTCACGGTAGCGCAGAAGCGTGATTATGCCGTTCGCTGCCTCGAGCGCCGAGCGTTCGCGCTGTGTGCCGTCGTCCTCGGTGTGTATCGGGTCGATGTGCAAGGAGAATATTCGGCCGCCTATCTGCGCGGCAAGTGGGCGATCGGCGAGGGTGTCGCCGTCGAGCCCGGCACGGGCTATGAGCGTGATTAGGCTTTCGCCGCTGTTCGCATCGATCGTGCGATTGTCGAGTGTGATTTGCATTTTCTATTACCTCCTTTGAAGGTAGAGACGGCAGTCGCCATCTCATTACATAACCATACTACAATATTTACGATAATATTTCCTTCGGTGATTGCTGTATACGCAGTAACATCATAGGCAGTTTCGGAAAAGCTTTACATTTATATAGGGGGACGGGAGGACGGGGGGACGATAGGGGACACTGTCCCCTAGATGGTATCGTCATAAGTTGAACCAAGCGGATTTTGAGATTTTTTTTCGTCAGTCAAGGCGGAAAAACGATGCACTCCTGGAGGGAATGCGAGTTTTGACAACGAAGAATGGCGGAAAAACAGCCAAAATCCGCTGTGCAAACACTTGTGACGATACCATCTACCCCTGCAAGGGGATTTCATCCCCTTGACCCCTTTTCATCGAACCGCTTCACGGTTCGATAAGATTAATTTGATTAATAATGAAGGGAAGTTAAAAGGCCTTTCGCGCACTAAGCCGCATTACCTTTATTTCTTAGTGAGGGGGCTGTTTTTCGGATCTTTGCTTTTGCGATACAGCACGAACACGCGGCCGATGCATTGTATTACCTCCGCCCTGACTCGCGGAGCGACCATGTGCGCTACCTCGCGCGCGTCCATCGGCGCGGTTTCGAGCACACGCAATTTGATGAGCTCGCGCGCCTCGAGTGCCAAGTCCACCTGGTCGGTGAGGTTAGGGCCAACGCCCTCCTTGCCTATCTGGAATATCGGGTCAAGCCCGTTTGCTATGCCGCGCAGTGCGGCCCTGTCTTTACTGGTCATGTTTTTTCCTTTCTGGATAAGAGAGACGATAGGGGACGCTGTCCCCTATAACCCCTGCAAGGGGATTTCATCCCCTTGACCCCATTAGCGGCCGCGATGCGGCCTTAAAGATTCTCTTATTGTGCTGTGAGTGCGGTTTGACACAAGCATTCTAATTTAATTTATAGTTCACACTCGATCATCGGTTATTCTTAATATATACCCCCCGAGCCGTAAAACGGCTCGGAGAAAGGGGTCAAGGGGACGAAGTTCCCTTGCAGGGGTCTTAGGGGACGGAGTCCCCTAACGTATCCTAACGTATCCTAACGTATCCTAACGTATCCTAACGTATCCTAACGTCCCCTACCCCTTACCTACTCCGTAAAGTCGAACTCCCACTCGCCGAGGCGAACGGTCGATCCGTCGGTCGCGCCGTGCTCGCGCAGGGCATCGATGATGCCATACTTGATGAGCAACTGCTGGAAGCGGCGCATGCTCGCTTCGTCGTTGGGGTCGGTGGTATCGAGTATGCGCTCGACATCGCCGCCGTAAACGGCGTAGGCCGCATCATCCTCGCGCTGGATCTTGAAGCCCGGCTCGTATTGCGGCTTGAGCGTCATCTCCTGCTCGTCGAAAACCTGAACGGGCGGCAGCTCGGTTAGCATGCCGAGCACGGCATCAAGCAATGGATTGAGCCCGCCATGCGTCGCGGCGGATATCGGGAATACGCGATGCCCGAGCGCCTCCATCGCGGCGGTGAAGCGTTCAAGCTCGTCACCGTCGGGCGGCAGTATATCGGTCTTGTTCGCGGCAATGATCTGCGGCAGGTTCGCGAGCTTCTCGCTGTATCGCGACAGCTCGGAATTGATGGCCTCGAAATCCTCGATGGGATCGCGCCCCTCGCTACCCGACACATCAACAACATGCACGAGCATGCGCGTGCGCTCGATATGCCTCAAGAACTCATGCCCAAGCCCTGCGCCTTCGGCCGCGCCCTCGATGAGCCCGGGTATGTCCGCGAGCACGAAGGACGCTTCGTAGCGCTGAACAACGCCGAGGTTCGGCGAAAGCGTGGTGAAATGATAATTTGCAATCTTGGGCTTGGCGGCGGTGAGCACCGACAACAATGTCGACTTGCCGACATTCGGCAAACCTACAAGCCCCACGTCAGCGATGGTTTTTAATTCAAGCTCAACCTCGCGTTCGATGGTCTTTTGCCCGGGCTGGGCAAACCTCGGCGCTTGGCGCGTGGGCGTTGCAAAGCGCGCATTGCCCTTGCCGCCTCGTCCACCCTTGATGAGCGTTTTTTCCTTGCCGGGCTCGCTCATGTCCGCCACAACAGTGCCGGTTTCGATATCGCGCACGATCGTACCGACGGGTACGCTTATGCGCATCGGCTCGCCATCCTTGCCGCGCTGAAGCTCGGCCTTGCCATTCTCGCCGCGCTCGGCTCTAAAGTGCCGCGCAAACTTGAAATCGATGAGCGTTGTCTTGCCGGGGTCGGCAACGAACACCAGGTCGCCACCCACACCGCCATCGCCGCCGGATGGGCCGCCTCGCGCTACGTATTTCTCACGATGAAAGGCACTACAACCGTCACCGCCATCACCCGATTTAATGAATATCTTCGCCTTGTCTATAAACTGCATTTTCCTCTTCCTTTATGGCAACTCATGTCGCCGCCTTGTTCATCCACTCGCATATATGCGCAATAACGCACTCGCCGCAAAGTGGCCTTTGTGCCTTACAGGTCTCGCGACCGTGGAATATGAGATAGTGGTGCGCATCGCTCCACATAAGCTCGGGTATGTTTTGCATAAGCTGTTTTTCAACGCCCAGCACGTCCTTCGCGCTTGCGATGCCTATGCGATTCGATACCCTAAACACATGCGTGTCAACCGCGAACGCCGGCACACCAAACGCGTTCGAAAGAACGACGTTCGCCGTCTTACGTCCCACACCGGGTAGCTTCACAAGCTCCTCACGTGTATTCGGCACTATACCGCCATGTTCAGCCATTATTATTTGGCTTGTCTTTATTATATTACGTCCCTTCGTTTGATACAAGCCACAACCGCGTATGTACGGAAAAAGTTCATCTTCCGTTAGCATTGCGAAGGCTTCGGGCGTGTTGTACTTAGGATAAAGTACCGCCGTACACTTGTTAACCTGCTTGTCGGTGCACTGCGCGGCGAGCATGGTGGAGATAAGCAGCTCAAAGGGCGATGTATACACGAGCGCGGGCACGGGGTTTACGTACTTTAGCTTGAATGTGCCAAGCATCTCGTTTATCTTTGGTTGATCGAGCATGTTCCCCTCCCCTTTTTATCCTTCCTCTTCGAAGGGCATTTTTATCACCAATTTGCGCAGTTTAGTAGGCGCATCGAAGGAACAGCAGGGTCTGTGCCCGTCATGAGGGAGCAATAGCGCGAACATGCCCTCCTTGATTATAACATTCTGCCCCTCGCCGGTAAGCGCTTGAAAATCCTTTTCCCTGTTATATTCTTCAAGGGGTGTAAGCTTTGTAATATCCTCAACACCCATCAGCTCCTCACCTTCGAGAACTATCTGCACATCAAGGAATTTACGGTGCAATTCGTAGTTTCTCTCGCTCGGAAGTGAGGTTTGGAATGCTTGCACCAATACATAGCACCCGTACTTGCCCATTTCATATCGCCCTTGGGGCTTGTTTTCGCAACTTTTCGCAAACTCAATAGCTTCCGTAAGGTGGGGGCAAACGCCTTCATAAAGTGAGGCTCTGTTCAAATAATCTAATATCATATCTTCCCCCTTAGCTATATCTTTTTGAGCTTTGCGCCTGATTTCGTGTCCTCGACAGCGAAACCCATCTCCTTCAAAGCATCGCGGATGCGGTCGGACTCCGCCCAGTTCTTCGCCGCGCGTGCCGCCTTGCGCTCTTCGAGCATGTCGATTGCCGCTTGGGGGAAGTCCTCCTCGCCGCTATCCTTAAGGATGCCGAGCACCGTGCACAGCTCGCTGAAAATCTCTTTGCCCTTTTCGACTGCGGCCTTGCCGCGCGGCTCGGTTACGAAGGTGTTAGCGGCGCGAGCGAAGTCGAACAGTACGCCGAGCGCGTCCGCGGTGTTAAGGTCATCGTCCATGGCGGTGCAAAAATCCTCCTTGAACTTTTCGGCCGCTTCGATGAATGCCGCATCCGCATCGGTGTCACCGCTCGCGATTTCTGCTTCCGCAAGGCGGCGCTTGGCGGTTCTCAAGCGTGTTAGTGCCGCAACGGCCTGCTCCACCAGCTCGCGCGAGAAGTTGACGGGGTTGCGATAGTGCGCGCCGAGCATAAACATCCTAACGGCTTCAAGGTCGAATTGCGCGGCGATCTCGCGGACGGTGAAGAAATTGCCAAGCGATTTCGACATCTTCTGGTTGTTGATGTTGATGTAGCCATTGTGCATCCAGTAGTTTGCAAAGGGCTTGCCGGTTGCGGCTTCACTCTGCGCGATCTCGTTCTCGTGATGGGGGAAGATGAGATCCTGGCCGCCTGCATGGATGTCGAAAGTGTCGCCGAGTATGCCCATGCTCATCGCCGAGCATTCGATATGCCAACCGGGTCTACCCATGCCCCAGGGGCTCTGCCACGAGGGTTCGCCGGGTTTCTCGGCCTTCCACAGCGCGAAATCGAGGGGATCTTTCTTCTTCTCGGTCGGGTCGATGCGTGCGCCGCTTTCAAGATCGTCCACGCTCTGTCCCGATAGCTTGCCGTATGCAGGGTAACTGCGTACGCTGAAGTATACATCGCCATCCTCCGTAGCGTAAGCATGTCCCTTGTCGATGAGCGTTTTTGTTATGTCGATTATCTCCTGCATATGCTCCGTCGCACGGGGGTTATGGTCAGCACGGGATACTCCGAGCGCGTCCGCGTCCGTATAGTACTCTGCGATAAAACGCTCGCCCAGTTCCTTCACGGTGATGCCCTCCTCGTTCGCACGGCGGATCATCTTATCGTCGATGTCCGTGAAGTTTTGAACGAATGTCACCTCGTAGCCACGATACTTTAGGTATCTTCTCATCGTGTCAAATACGATGAACGGCCTTGCATTGCCTACGTGAAAGTAGTTGTAAACCGTCGGGCCGCAGGCGTACATGCTGATCTTGCCGGGCACATTCGGCACCAGTTCTTCCTTCTTGCGTGTCATAGTGTTATATACGTACATTTTTTCCTCCTCATTCTTGTCGCAATATGCAGCTTTGCTGCATATTGCGAGTTTTCCACGTCATTCCCCTCTCGCTACGCTCCCGGGCGGGGGATACGATGGGGGACGCTGTCCCCCAAGCCCCCCTGCAAGGGGACCAATGCACCCTTGACCCCATTAACTGAACCGCTTTGCGGTTCAGTGGCTTAATAGTTGAATTGACATTATTAATTAATCCGATAATTGTTCTCTCTCCTCGGCCGCATAGCGGTCGAGAAAAGGGATCCAAGGGACATTTGTCCCTTGGCGGGGTCAAGGGGCAGAGCCCCTTGCATCCCCCCCTGCGTCACCAAGTCGACGTTCGAGCTCCGTGATCTTAGCATGAAGATGCCGAATCTCGATCGCGACGGGATCGGGCAGGTGCACATGGTCGAGGTCGACACCGTCCTCACCGTCGCCACGTTCTAATTGTGGGGTCATTTTAACGATTTCAAACGCATCATTGGTGAAAGCCGGGCAATTCGCACTGTCTACGCAGGTGTGTGTGCCTTCCTGAACGCACACGGGCTCTCCATCCTGCGTATTCGCGCATGCGGCAACCTTGACAACGCGCCCGGGCACGCCTACAACGGTAGCATATGGCGGCACTTCGCGAAGAACTACCGCGCCCGAGCCGATCTTTGCATAATCGCCGACGGTGAACGGCCCAAGCACGCGCGCGCCGCTTGCAACAACAACATTGTTCCCGATGGTGGGATGGCGCTTGCCAACCTCCTTGCCCGTACCACCGAGTGTCGCGCCTTGATATATGGTAACATCATCGCCTATCTCGGCGGTTTCACCGATAACAACGCCCATACCATGATCGATGAACAATCGCCGCCCGATGGTCGCACCGGGATGAATCTCTATCCCCGTGAAAAACCTATTCCAGCCGGACACCATGCGCGCGAAAAGCTTCATTTTATGCGTGTGCAAAAAATGTGCGAACCTGTGCGAACGCACTGCATGGAAGCCCGGATAACACAGGAACACCTCGATAGCGTTTCGCGCCGCAGGGTCACGCTCGAGTATGCATCGCACATCGCTTCTTAATGTCTTGAACATGGTTGCTCCCTTCCTGTTAATAAATTAGGGACACAAAAAAGAGCACCCCCGTCTATCTTGCAAAGACGGTGTACCCGCGGTTCCACTCTGCTTGCATATGCGCTGAACGCACACATACCAACTCAATGCCTTAACGCGGCAATACGTCCAAAGATACTCGGGGTGCTAACCACCCTTTTCCCCAAGGAAGCATAAGGAGCGCACTTCATCGCGTTTTTCCCATGCACAGGCTCTCAGCCGTTTTCGACCCATGCTCTCTTCTTGGTAATAACCGCGGTTACTCTTCTCCCATGAACGCTTGTGTCCATATTGTAATGTATGCTCGAGCGACTTGTCAAGTGCGGCTTTGGTGATAATCATACATTTTACAGCCACATCACAACCTCGAAAGCGATTGTTTTTCGCCTTCGAGGTGCGCGTGGTTGTTATTTCATACTATGCTCTAAGTTTAGCTCCGACACCCTCGAGCGATGCGAGTATGGCCGCCATCGCCGCCTTGATTTCCTCATCGGACAGCGTTTTCTCGTCGCTTCTTATCGTGAACGAGTATGCCATGCTCTTGTAGCCCTTTTCGATGTTGCCGCCGCGGAACACATCGAAGAGCACCGGGTTTTCAACTATCAAATCGGTTTTAGCGCCGAGTATAGCGGCCTTTAACGTATCCGCACTGAGGCTCTCCTCGCAGATGAGTGCAAGGTCGCGTTCAACAACGGGGTACTTGGGAAGCGCGACATATGTCTTTTGCTTGGTTTGTGTTTCGAATAACTTCGCAAAGAGAAGCTCGGCCACATACGCACGACCCGTAACGTCGAAGAAGTTCGCACAATCGGCATGTGCTTCGCCCATCTCGCCGAGATAGGTATCGCCCGAGAAAATCTGTGCCTTGCGACCGGGATGCAAATACGGGCTTCCGCCTGCGACGAAGCGCACATCCTTCACGCCCAAATGCTCCAGCAATTCTTCGATGCTACCTTTGAGTGTGTAGAAGCTCTCGTTTGCGCCTGCATAGCAAATGCCAACCATCTTGCGCTCTTCGGGGAGGGTTGGGTTATTGTCGATGTGGATGTTCGCCACCTCGAACAAACGGCTCTGGCCTGTTTTGCGCTTGATGTTCGTGGATAGCGACTTGAGCATACCCGGAACGAGCGTTGTGCGCATCAAGCTTTGATCCTCGCCGAAGGGATTCATAATCTTCACGGCAAGTAGCTTTTCATCGCCCTTGGGGAGATTTAACGCATCGATAACCGCAGGGCCTGTGAAGTTATAGTTGTACATCTCATATGCGCCCATCGCCGCAAGTTGATCCTTGATGGTATCTTCAAGCTTGAAAGGCGGAGTGATGCGGCCACGGAATGTATCGCCGCACATAAGCGTGGGCTCGATGTTGTAATAGCCGTAGATGCGTGCTATTTCCTCGGCAATATCCCAGTCGGCTTCTATACCGCTTTCGATATCAACACGATAATGCGGTATGGTGAGAAGGAGACTGTCGTTTTGAATCTTCGATGCAATCTGGATGCTTGCGAGCATATGCGCCATCTCATGCGTGCTCATCTTTGTGTTGAGCAAGCGGTTGATGTGGTTAACATCAACTGTGATTTCGCGCGGATTCGTATCGGCATAGCATACATCGATGGTATCGCCGATAACCGTGCCTGCGTCAAACTCCTTAACAAGTTCGATAGCACGATCGAGCGCCTTTTTAGCGTTAACCGCTTCAACGCCCTTGATAAAGCGTGCGGCGGCATCCGTCACATGGCGAAGCTTGCGTGCGGTTGCACGTATATTGCTGTTTTTGAACACCGCGGACTCGAATAATACGGCCTTGGTGTTCTCCGTGATTTCGGAGTTCTCGCCACCCATAACGCCTGCAATGCCCACGCCCTTTTCGGGGTCGGCTATGAGCAGCATCTCGGTGTCCACCTCGCGATCCTTGGAATCGAGCGTGCGAACAACCTCGTCTTTCTTGGCGTTACGCACTACGATGTGCCCATCCTTAACGCAGGCCAAATCGAATGCATGCATGGGATGGCCATACTCAACCATTACATAGTTCGTGATATCGACTATGTTGTTGATGGGGCGCATACCAACGCTACGAAGCTTTTTCTGCATCCAAGCGGGGGAAGGTGCTATGCGGATATCCGTCATCACGCGGGCGGCATATCGGGGGCAAAGCTCGCTGTTTTCGATGGTTACCTTTGCATAGCTTGATGCATCGCCCGTGCCCAGAACTTCAGCGATCGTGGGCTCGTTAAAGCGTTGGCCGAGTGCGGCGGCGGCTTCTCTACACATGCCGATGATGCTCTGGCAATCCGTGCGGTTGGGGGTAAGCTCGATGTCGAACACAACCGAATCGAGGCCGACGGCCGCTTGCACGCTTGTGCCGAGTGCTACGTCCTCCTTGATGTCGAGTATGCCATGCTCATCACTGCCGGGGTAGTCGGCTTCTGTTAG
>CAYJPI010000009.1:0-7886 GCA_964372005.1 uncultured Oscillospiraceae bacterium
GTATGCACAAATATATTGAACAAAAGTTCGACTCATTGCCCCATTATTCTACATGAATATCAAACATTTGCCCTATGTTTAATTACTGTGACATTTTTTTTCATATTTACGTGATGATTTTATCATGTTTTGCCTTTATACTGAAACGAGAATTTAATTAGGAGCTTAATGATGAAAAAGTTTAATTCGATGCGCGTAGCATTCGTGCTTTCGCTGATTATGCCCACAGCAGCACTTCTTTCCGGATGTGGCAGTGCCGCGAATGTAGTTGCACAGGAACAGCATGTAAACGTCGATTCCACCGTGGCAAGCGTCGGTGACTTTAGCCTCATCGGCCACTACATAGGAACAGCGGTACCGAGTATGCAGGTGAATGTGTATACTAAAGCCGGAGCGGTGGTTGAATCCGTAAATGTTAAAACAGGGGATACGGTTAAAGAAGGTGATATCCTCTTTACCCTGGATGATGATGTGCAGTCATTGTCCGTCGATCGTGCGAATATCGGCTATGATCAAACCCGAGCGAGCTACGACCAGGCGCTAACTCAAGCAGAGAACGGCGTTGTAAGCGCGCAGGATAGATACGACCAGCTCCTCATCGCTTATGAGCAAGCGCTTATAAATGCAGATAACACCATTGAAAAAGCTCGAATCGGCTATGAATCTTCCATCGCATCGCGCGATCAAGCGCTCGGTTCAACCCTCGACTCAATGCTTGCGGGTTACGAAAGTAGCGTCAACAGTGCAGAGGGCGCGGTAAGCGCGGCGAAGGCGGCCGTTTCCGCTTTAACCGTTATCGCACAAATCGAATCCGATTATGAAGGGCTAAGAAGCGGCGCCCCTACCGAACTTGGCTCTCTCTCGCTTGCCGAAGCAAACGCAATAAAGGGAAGCCTCGATCCCCTTCTCGCCGGCGAAATCGAAGCTTTGTATACCATGGCAACGAATGCAGATATTTATGATATCGGCGGCACGGCGGGCTACTACAAGCAACAACTCGCCGAAGCCGAAAGCGCGTACGACTCCGCACAAAACGCCCTTAGAAGCGCAGAGCGTGTATACGAAATCAACGAAGATGACAAGGCGGATGAGCTTGAAGAATTACAGGATCTCTCGGTTGAAAACGCTAAGCTTTCATATGATCAAGCCATCGAAGCAAAGGATCTTCTCATAGTAAATTATGAAGAACAGCTCGAGACGGCGTTAAAATCCATAGAAACCTCCGCAGAAACGGTGGATCTTACGGGCAGTATCTACGGCGCCCAGCTTGACAGTGCGCAAAACTCCATCGAAAGCGCGATACTCGGCCTTGAAAATTTCGAAGCGATAGCGCCCGTCAGCGGTGTTGTCGATTCTCTTGCAGTGGAGGAGCGTGGATTCATAAATGCTAATCAGGTAGCCCTCACAGTATCCGATTACAGCACCATGGACGTTACTTTCTATGTAAGCGAAGCAGTTAAGAATGAGATTACTGTCGGACAGGCAATGAGCATCACTTACAATGGTAACGAATACGCCGGTGAGATTGGCACAATAAGCAATTCCCTTGATGCCCGATCCGCGCTTTTCAAGGTTGAAGCCACCATACAAACCCCAAGCGAGGATATCGCATCGGGCGTAAGCGTAAACATCATGCTTGCCACCAATTCCGCCGAGGATGTGCTCGTAATACCCTACAAGGCATTGCATTTCTCCGGCAACGAATCGTATGTCTATGTAATTAGGGATGGCCGCGCCGCACGTGCAGATGTAACAATCGGTCTCTTTGACGATGAGAACGTAGTCATTTTAGAGGGTTTAAGCGAAGGTGATGAAGTTATCACAACATGGTCGCCTCAGCTTAGAAACGGCACTTTGGTCGCAACATCAGCCGAGCAAGTGCCAAGCGAAGGTGAGGCGGCACAATGAGCATAACCAAACTTGCACTCCGTCGCCCCGTATCGGTGCTTCTTCTTATATTAACCATTACTGTATTCGGCGTGGGTTCTTTGTTCGGTTTTCGTTTGGCTTTCTTTCCGCAGATGGCACCGCCGATGCTCATCGCAATCACTATGTACAATGGCGCGTCCCCCGATATCGTGGATGAGCTCCTCTCCGATCCTATAGAGGATCTCGGGAAAACCGTTGAAGGCTTCGACGGCTCTTCCGCCACATCCGAGGAAGGCACCAGCTTGGTAATCTATAATTTCCTATATGGCACCGACATCGACCAGGCTTATTTGGATATCCAGACAGAAATGGATATGCTAAATCTCCCCGAGGATGCCATGGACCCGATGCTATTAAAGCTCGATGTAAACTCCCTTCCCATGATGAATCTCTCCTTGGTAGGCGAAGAAGGCATGGATGTTTTGTTGTTTGCCAACGAAACCCTCAAGCCGAGGCTCGAGGCACTGCCCGGCGTGGCCGAGGTTGAAATATCCGGCGGCGAAGAGGACTATGTGGGCATAACCGTTGATGAAACGGCGATGCAGCAATATGGCATCACAATAAACACCATAAGCAGTGCCATACAAACTTCCGACTATTCCATCCCGATAGGCGAGATAGATCAGGGCGATCAAAGCCTGCAAATATCCGTCAGTTCCGCGCCCGAGGGTCTTTACGAGCTCGCCTCCATCCCCGTGTTCACATCGGGCGGCGGTGTGCTTACCCTCGGCGAAGTTGCTACCGTAACGATGAGGAGCGCCCCTGCAGGGAGCATGAGCCGCAACAATGGGTATGATGATATCGGCGTTGCCATCACAAATGCTCAGGATGCAAGCATCCCTACCGTCGCGGCGGATATCTACGATATCATAGCTGAGCTGGAAACAAGCTTCCCCGACGTAACTATCGACATAACGGCCGACTCAAGCGAGGATATTTTCGCGTCACTGGAATCGGTTGCGTTCACCTTGCTCCTTGCTGTAGGGCTTTGCATGGTGGTGCTATACATTTTCTTCGGCAATTTCAAGGCAAGCCTCATCGTTGGTAGTTCCATCCCCATCTCTTTGCTTTTAGCGATAATGACGATGGCGATGCTCGATTTTGAACTGAATATAGTAACATCAACCGCGCTTGTTATAGCCATCGGCATGATGGTTGATAACTCAATCGTAGTTCTTGAAAGTGTGTTTAGAACTAAGCAATCCGGCGGTAGCTTCTACGATGCGGCCATCAAGGGTTCCAAGGCCGTCGGCGCGTCGGTAATCGCATCAACAATCACCACTATAGTCGTATACTTGCCCCTTACCTTCATGGGCGGCCTTTCCGGCTCGATGTTCATGCCCCTCGGCTTTACAATCGTCTTTTCGATGGTTGCATCGTTAATTTCGGCTGTCGTACTCGTGCCGCTGTTCTATCACTTTATCAAGCCCGTTGAAGGCCAGCGCTCATTGCTCGGCAGACCCATGAAAGCGCTCGAGAAGGCATACACACGTATCGTCCCCAAACTTCTCAACAAGAAGAAAACCGTTGTATTCATCGCCATACTTACGCTAATAGGCGCGTTTATGCTCCTCGGCGTTATCGAAATCGAGATTATGCCTGCCTCCGACATGGGAACGATGCAGATAGATGCCACATTCCGCGCCGATACTCGCGTTGAAGTGGCGAACGAACGCATACTGCCCATAGAGGAGATGGTTCAGCTCGATGAACGCATCGCAGAGTATACGGTAACCGTAACGGGCGATTCCGCAAGCGTTGTTGCAAAGCTAAAGGACGGCTATGAAACCGATGCAATAGTTGCTGAATACGAGTCGTTATTGCTCGGTGCGTCGGACATGAACATAGAAGTATCCGCACAAAGTGCAACGGGCGTGCTCGCCACGCCGACGAATGTTATATCCATATCGGGTTCGAATTACGATGATGTCGAAGCCGCCGCAAGAGATATGGAAAGCCGAATGTACGAGCTTGACGGTGTCATCAGCATCTCCTCACCTCTAAGCGGAAACGCTACTCAGGCCGAGATCGATATAGACCCGCTCATCGCCGCGCATTATGGTATGAGCGCTCCTTCAATCGCATCCACCGTTAGGACCGCAAATGTCGGCTCGGACGTTGGCACGATGAATATCGATGGCGACGAATACGATATCACCATCGAGTACAAGGAAGGCTTGTATGATGATTTTAACGCCATCATGCAAATGGAACTCCCCACTCAGTCGGGAACATCCGTTCCGCTGTCAGAGGTAGCAACGCTATCTTTAACCGATCGCGCTATGTCGATAGAAAAGTCGGACGGCGTATACTACATCGACCTTGCGGCAACCATGGATCCTGCCATCACCGAGGTAGTCACCGCCGAGCTTGATGCGCTACGTACCTCAGTCACCTACGACGGGGATATAACCATCGGCGATGGGGTTGGCAATATGAACATGATGGGCGAGTTAAGCACCCTTGTCCTCGCCGTGTTTACCGCCATCTTCCTCGTATTCGTCGTTATGGCTATGCAGTTTGAATCCGTCCGCTTCTCTCTCATGGTTATGATGAGCGTTGTGTTCAGCTTCATCGGCTCATTTGCACTTCTCTTCATCACAGGAAGCGCGATATCGATGCCGTCGCTCATGGGTCTACTCATGCTCATCGGTATAGTCGTTAACAATGGCATACTATATGTCGATACCGCAAGCCAGCTTCGCGAAACCATGCCCCTTGAAAAGGCACTCGTCGAAAGCGGAAGGTTACGTATGCGCCCAATATTCATGACCACCCTCACCACCGCACTATCGATGATGCCGCTGGCACTCGCCCTCGGCGAAGGCACCGAGCCCATGCAGGGTATGGCAGTTATCATCATCGGTGGGTTAGTAACTTCAACCATCCTAATTCTCATCCTCCTCCCCACATTCTTCCTCATCATCGACAAGAAGGATAAATCCGCGAAGAAGATGAAAAGGGAGAATAAGAAGAAGATGCGCGCCATAAAGAAAAGCAACAAACAGGCCGTATCCGAGGCAAAAAAGATGGATAAGAGGGACGAAAAATCATCTTCAAAGATGAATTCATGATCTATTCTTCGGAATAAAGTACACATATTTTTCACAAAAAGCATTGACAAAGCATATTGTAGGTGCTAATATGTACAACATTGATAGCAAAGGCGCTGTGGATAAAATTCCGCAGCGCCTTTATCAGTTCAATAGCATACATAATGGGTGCACAAAGGCGTGTGTCCTTCGATATAAGTCGAAGGATGCGCGCCTTTAATATTTTTTAAGGAGGAAAACGGTATGTTTTCAGCGGTAGACACGATTTGGACGCTTTTAGGCGCGGTGCTTGTATTCTTCATGCAGGCGGGATTTGCGATGGTGGAAACAGGTTTCACCCGCGCAAAAAATGCAGGTAACATCATCATGAAGAATCTCATGGACTTTTCTCTCGGAACTCTCGTATTTTGGTTCGTAGGCTTTGGCCTTATGTTCGCAGGTGACGGCCCATTCGTTGGTGGCCTCGATTTCTTTGTGCAAAACGACTATAGCTCCTCCATCCCCACATCCGCTTTCGTGATATTCCAGACGGTATTTTGCGCAACGGCGGCAACAATCGTATCCGGTGCTATGGCAGAGAGGACAAAGTTCTCCACATACTGTATTTACAGCGTAATTATAAGCGCTATCGTGTACCCCATATCGGGCCATTGGATCTGGGGCGGCGGCTGGCTTTCCCAGCTCGGCTTCCATGATTTCGCAGGCTCTACCGCAGTTCACATGGTGGGTGGTGTTGCCGCACTCGTCGGCGCAAAGATGCTCGGCCCCCGTATCGGCAAGTACTCCAAAACAGGTAAGTCAAGGGCTATCCCCGGCCACAGTTTAACACTCGGCGCACTCGGCGTATTCATCCTTTGGTTCTGCTGGTTCGGTTTCAACGGCGGCTCAACCGTCTCCATGACGGATGGCGCGATCGAATCCGCGGCCAACATCTTCGTAACAACCAATATCGCGGCGGCAGCAGCTGCGGCAGTCGTGATGGTAATCACTTGGATTCGCTACAAAAAGCCCGACGTATCCATGACATTGAACGGCGCGCTTGCAGGCCTAGTGGCTATTACCGCCGGTTGCGATGTTGTATCCCCGGTTGGCGCATTCTTCATCGGCGTTATATCAGCATTCGTGGTAGTATTCGGCATCGAATTCGTTGATAAGAAGCTCAAGATCGATGATCCCGTTGGCGCAGTAGGCGTACACGGCATGGCAGGTGCTGTCGGCACAATCCTCACGGGCGCATTCGCACTCGATGGCGGCCTTTTCTACGGCGGCGGCTTCAAATACTTAGGTATACAGACCATCGGCGTTCTTGCAGTAATCGCATGGGTAGCCGTTACTATGTCCATCGTGTTCTTCGTACTTAAAAAGACCGTTGGCCTTCGCGTTTCCAAGTCCGAGGAGATCTCCGGTCTCGATATCGAGGAACATGGCCTCGCAAGCAGTTATGCCGACTTCATGCCCACCCCTGTCGGCACAGATTTCAAACGTACCGTAAATGGCACCGACACCGCTGTTACCCCCGTCGATGTTGCCATCCCGGTGAAAAACAGCTCCATGCCCGGCGCGAAGATGACCAAGGTCGTCATCCTCACCAAGAAGAGCCGCTTCGATGTGCTTCGCATAGCGCTCGAGGAGATCGGCATCACCGGTATGACCGTTACGGATGTTCACGGTTGCGGCATGCAGAAGGGGTCGAAGCTCTACCGCGGTGTTCCCGTCGAAACCGTGCTCCTTCCCAAAATCAAGATCGAGATCGTCATCTGCAAGATTCCGCTTGACCTGTTCATCGCTACGGTGAAGAAAGCACTGTACACCGGAAATGTCGGCGATGGCAAGATGTTCATCTACGATGTTGAGAATGTCATCAAGGTTCGTACAGGCGAAGAGGGCTACGACGCCCTACAGGACGAAGCCGAGGACGAAGGCGTATAATAGCATAGAAACCTACAGCACCCCCCGCCGAAATCGGTGGGGGGTGCTTGTGTAATTATGCTATTCCATCGCCGTGAACAGTTCCGCTATCTCCACATCTGATGGGTTGATTTTTTGATACTGCTCCAGTATCAACCGCGCATTCACGCTATCGCCCTTATCGATAAACGCACGAACCTGCGCTTTTATCTGCGCACCGAGGGCGGCAAATTCATCCGCGGGAGCAGGCGCTTCTCTCGTCACGAGCGATTCGATATGGTGCGTCACGGCCTTTATCGCATTCGCAAGCGGTGGGCAAAGATGCACGCCATCCTTGAGCTTTCTAAGGTATCCAACGGGGTCTTTTGGCATCAATTCGCCGGCTTTAATGGCGTACAGCGCGAATTTCTCCCAATTCGGAAGCGCACTTTCAAAGTCACCCACATTGTCCATACTATACATATGCTTCATGTATCTTTCACTGCATTCCACAAACGAGTTGAAGAGCGCGTAAACGTTCGCATCGCTCAAATCGCACTCACTTGTTATAGCGAGATATGCTAAGGCACTGTCGATGTAATTGCGTCGATACTCTGCCGACGGCGCATTCACCTTTAGCTCCGATGCACAATCCGGTCGCCTATCGAACACCGCGCGTAATGCACTCATCAACTTCGACAGTTCCATATTTTCGAGGAATCCATATGCATCCGATCCGCAGCGGACGCTCGCATACAATGCATCGAGGAACGCCGAATGCGTAAAGAGTAGCGAATCATTCTTGATTAGTGCAGTATCCTCCGCCTTGCAAAACGGTATCTGATAATTATTCGAGCGCAAACGAAGTAGCGCGAAATATCCGTCCTGCACATCTGTCGTGAGCGCACTCAATAGCATATTCTTAGACGCTTCGGGCACTTTAGCTATTACGGACTCTATTACATCTATCATGGTGCGGCGTTTTTCTTCATCTTCTCGCTGAAGATTATACGCCTG
>CAYJPI010000009.1:7896-16816 GCA_964372005.1 uncultured Oscillospiraceae bacterium
CGAACAATGGGAGCACTTCCTCCCCATCGTCGAAGCGATACGCTTGGCTCTTCCCCATTATTTTAGCCGCCTTCTCGGTGTCACCCTCGGCCGCATATGCCCCTGCTAAAAATAGCGCGGCTTGCTCGTAGTGGCGCGGCTTGCGATATATGAAAGAACCGAAGAGGCCTTCCCTTGCATCGGTGTTCTTTTGTAGTTTGCTATATACGTCGACATACATAGTAAAATATCGAATTATATCGGCATGATATTTTTGCTCGTATGCATATAAACCGGCATAATACAGTATCTCCAGTTTTGCATACGTAGCCGACTTTGCTTCCTTTAGATAGTTCTCAACATATTCCCTAAACTCGTCACTTTTCTTATTTCTATACAACGTGCGCACGGTTAGCGAGTGCAAGTATGGAACCATGGAATCTTTTTCCTGCTTGGTTTTTTTCACCATCTCCCACGCTTGTTCGCATATTTCGAGCCTTTCGGGCTCATTGCGAATTTCTTCAATTAACAACACACGATATCTTAGCTCATTCGGGTTTTCTTCTATGTCCTTATATAATAACGGTAAATTTCGTGCCGACTTTTCTGCTCCCTTTGCTATAATCCCACCATAATGGTGGAATATCGTGCCGAGTGCATATAGCGGTGTCTTGTCAAGGTAAATTGTTTCATGGGAATTACCCTTAAAATACCGCTTGCCTTCGGAAAAGCGAAATACCCTCGCCACTTCGTAAGTGCTATGCTCTTTTCGCCCTTCATACAAATAATGATACAATGTAATGCTCGCATGGTTGTAGCCGCTATTCTTCTTCTTTTTGGTTAAAAATTTTACGAGTTCCTTTTCATCATCAAGATACTCATCCGCATCGATAAACATAAACCACTCGCCCTCGCAGGCCTCAATGCCCGTATTGCGAGCGGCAGAAAAATTATCGCACCACTCAAATTCGATATACTTATCCGCATATTTCTTGGCTATTTCCTGTGTCCCGTCGGTAGATCCCGTGTCTGTAATTATAAGCTCGCAAGGGATAGCATCACGAAGCGGCTGCAAGGCTTTTAGGCAACCTTCGAGGTATTTATTTTCATTCTTAACTATCATGCCAATGGAAAGTAGGTATTTGAAATCCTTGGTAGTTTTCATTTTGCCCCTCCGATTATCTTTTGTTGTATATACATTCTACATTTTTTTAAAACATGCGTCAAGAAAATGTGCGTGTTCACTCCTGTCAAGCAAAGCCTCCACATCCACAGGAAAGAACCGCCGCAAATGCGGCGGTTCTTTCCCTAAATCTACCCGAAGGTAAATTATATTGTTGTGTTCGCTTACTGGAGCAAGCTGAGAACGCCCTGAGGAGCGGCATTCGCCTGTGCGAGCATCGCGGTGGATGCCTGGAGGAGAATGTTGCTCTTTGTGAAAGCGGTCATTTCCTTCGCGATATCTACATCGCGGATGCGGCTCTCGGCAGCCTGCAAGTTCTCTGCAGTGTTGTCGAGGTTGGAGATCTTGTGCTCCAAACGGTTCTGCATAGCACCGAGCTCAGCGCGCTGAGTGGATACGATGTTGATAGCACTACGTGTTGCGGTGATAGCAACCTGTGCACTGTCCTGAGTATCGATCTTAACATCGTCTTTTGTAATCTTTAGGCCAGTGGTGTTCATGGCGCCTACATCAATATCAAGAATTTGGCTCTGCTCCGCACCGACCTGCAAACGCAAGGAATTTTCGTTATCTGTGGGCTCTTGCTTAGATAATACCAGATTAAATGTGCCGGCCACTGCAGCATCCTTTTCAACGTATCCCTCTTGGAAGAACTTAATGCTACTTGCGCCCTCCTTAGGCATATCAGCACCACCTGCTTCGTTTGCCGCAATTAGAGCGTCATTCAAAAGCTTGGTAATATCAGTACCTGCACCCCATTCAGCATCCGATGCACGTTGGATATTAAGCTCTAATGTTGCACCACCGCCGCCCCATGTACCAGAAACAGATACAGAGCTACCCGCTGCACCATCGGTCGCGATATTAACAGTAATGGTTACACTAGCGAGATCTACCTCACCCTCAATGGAACCGCTGGCAGTCGCGGTAATGGACACGGTAGCCTGGCCTGTCGGCTGAGTGGCTAAATCTCCTTCTGATTGAGCAGCAACGCCAACTACATCTTTGCCGGTAGCATCTTTCGTCTCATATGTAGTACGTCCATCCAAGCCACCATCCAACAACTGCATATCATTGAAAGTAGTGGTTGCTGCGATCTGATCGATTTCATCCTGAAGGTTCTGGAACTCCTGCTGGAGAGCTGCGCGGTCAACATTGCTGTCGTTCGTACCCGAAGCGGACTGAACTGCAAGCTCGTTCATGCGCTGAAGCATGGTGTGCACTTCCTGGAGTGCGCCTTCAGCGGTCTGTACGAGGGAGATAGCATCCTGGGAGTTCTTGCTGGCCATGGTGAGACCTGCGATCTGTGCGCGCATCTTTTCGGAGATGGCAAGACCTGCAGCATCATCGCCTGCACGGTTGATGCGATAGCCCGAGGAAAGCTTTTCAGCCGACTTAGCAACGCTGTTGGTGTTTGTGGTGTAGGAGCGATGTGTGTTCATCGCCATGATGTTGTTTTGAATACGCATTTTTTTCTATCCTCCAGATAAAAATTTAATTTTTTAGCGTGGCATCCTGTCACGCCTTGTGATTCACACGAGAGCCGGTACCAAAGTCCTCATGTGTACCATCTGTTTCACTTATCGTATCATTTTGAGATCGAATTAAGTGATTATAGCAGAAAATTATAATATATTATTTGCTTGCTATTAAAAACCCCCTCCGGTTTAATCCGAAGGGGGATCATCTATTCTATTTACTTATCCTTATTTCTCAAAAAGCTCGGAACATCGAGGTTCGATCTTCTCTCGCGCGGATTAAATTCCTGGCTTGGCTGTTCCTTCTGCGGTTGATATGCAGGCGGTTCATATGTGCGTTGCGGTGCAGGTGCGCTACGGGGCGCTTGTTGCCACTGTTGCACTGCCGGCACTTCAAGTTCGGTGCGCCTTACCTCATTCGTACGGCGTTGATGCTCTCTCACGTCGCGCACGGTAACGCCGCTCACGCCTTGATAGTCTAGCTCGCCGGGAACCGTCTCGAAGCCCGTCGCGATAACGGTTATGCGTATGCTGTCTCCCATCTCATCGTCTATGCCTGCACCGAAGATGATGTTCGCATCGGGATCTGCGGTGGCCTGTATAAGCTCTGCCGCTTCATTAACCTCAAGAAGTCCCATGTCCGGGCCGCCCGTGATATTAAGAAGTATGCCTTTCGCGCCATTGATCGTCGTTTCAAGTAGGGGACTTTCAACCGCCTGGCGTGCGGCATCCATCGCGCGTTTTTCGCCCGACGCATTACCGATACCCATGTGCGCCATTCCCTTTTCCTTCATTACGGACTTAACATCCGCAAAGTCAAGGTTAATCATGGTCGGCACGGCGATGAGATCGCTTATGCCCTGTATACCTTGGCGAAGCACATCGTCCGCCACGCGAAGGGCATCCACCAAGCTCGATGCTTTAACAACCTCAAGCAATCTGTCATTCGGTATGGTGATTAGCGTATCCACAGCAGGCTTTAAGCTTTGTATGCCATTCTCGGCATTAAGCATGCGCACGCGTCCTTCAAACTTGAACGGCTTCGTAACAACGCCTACGGTGAGTATTCCCATCTCTTTAGCGCATTCCGCTATAATTGGTGCCGCACCCGTTCCGGTGCCGCCGCCCATGCCTGCGGTGATGAACACTAGGTCAGCACCCTTCAATGCTTCGGCGATCTGGTCGCGGCTCTCCTCAGCGGCTTTGCGGCCGATTTCGGGGTCAGCTCCTGCGCCGAGACCCTTGGTGAGCTTCTCGCCTATCTGTATCTTTTGGTTAGCCCTTGAAAGGTACAACGCCTGCTTATCGGTGTTGACCGCTATAAATTCAACGCCGCGAAGCCCGTATTGAATCATACGGTTCACAGCATTATTGCCGGCGCCACCTATGCCTACAACTTTAAGTTGCGCAAAGTTACCGTTTTCGTATTCCATCTCAAGCATAATTGCTTCCCCCTTGTTTACTCTGGCGCAAGCGGGCGTCGCCCGTGCGTTTTAGTGCATTTATTTAATGTTTCGGTTAAATGTTAACCGAGTAAGAATCCAAACAAACTTTTCTTTTTGGCGCGTGCACCGTTTCTTCCCATCAGCCTACCGCCCGTGTCCTCCTGCATAGCGCGAAGAAGGAACTCAAGCGTGCCGTACACGCTCATGTAGTTTGGCGATGAAAGCCTCGGCATCCAAACCGTTTCGCGGCTTACCTTAACGGGTAGCACACGTTCGAATATCTCGTGATATCCTCGCATAAGCGCGATGCCGCCGCCGGTAATGTGCATCACATAGCGTTCCATGCCCATGATGCCCATATCCTCCATGCACTCGCCTATCTGGAAGCAAAGTTCCTTCGCGCGTTCTTCGATGATGTGTTGAACGAACGATCTTTCAACCTGCAATGTCCCATTAGGTGTGCGTAGAAGCTCCATACTGTCTTGATAATCTATCCCGAACGAATAGCGCCGCTTTAGCGGCTCCGCCACGCTCATGGGGATATCGATACCGATGCTCAGGTCGTTTGCAAAATGCAATCCGCCGGCTTCAACGGTTTCAAGCGCAATTATCGCTTCATTTTCAACGAGCGCAACATCCGTGTGCGTGTACCCGACATCTACGAGCAAACAGGGTTTCTTGCGGTCGTTCTCCGAGATAAGCAATAATGCTTCGCAAAGGGGCGATGCAATACATGGCCCAATGTCCAAGTCAACCTCTTCAAGCACGTCGCTTACAAATGCGAGAAACTTTTTATCGGCGAAAGCATGCGATATCCTCGCGCTCACCTGTACACCCATCGTGGGTATCTCGCCGGAAGTTTCGCCATCCACAGTGAAGGAAACAGGGGTGGAGTGCATCAGCTCGTATCCCGAAAATTCCTCTTCACTCGGAAGCGATGTATTTATTAGCATGTCAATATCTTGATGAGTTATGCGCCGGGGCTTGTCCGCTTCTTCCAATGGTTCAAGCGACGCTTCTCCTATATGAACTTTTACAAAGGGCGCACTGACGGACAAAGCAATTTCTCTAAATCGCATACCGCACTCGCGGCGCGCCGCCGAAATGGCCTCAATAATCGCATTTCTGGTATCCTCTTCATCAACCCATTCCCCGAATCGATACCCAGCATATTGGCGTACTCCTGCACCGTATACCGTGATTCCGTCATCTCCTACGCGATCGCCGCAAAGGCAAACGATTTTTCCACTACCTATATCGAGCACAACAGTCTGTTTCAATCGCCAATCCTCCCCTTCATATGAATTCTTTCCCATTTCAACACATTATACCACAATGTATATTCCCGTGCAAGAAAATTACCGTACTTGCACCAATTGTTTTTGCTTATTTCATACCACAAACAGCGTAATTGACTAATCAGGATAAACAGCATTGGTGGGCTCTTCATCGCCAAGCGAATCATCACCCTCTGCTTCGTCTGTATCTCCATCGCCGTTATCATCGGTTATATCATCCGTTTCGCCATCGATTTCGCCGTTCGCTGTATCATCGGTTTCGCCTTCGTCCCCTTGGGGCTCTATCACATCGTTTTCTTCCGCCGCGTCGGAAGCTTCCTGCGCTTGCTGGGCAATACCGGGTGGCGAATACACCGCGCCGCCCTTTGCCGTAACATCCAAGAATCCGCCCACCACGCCGGAATCCCTCAGCGATGGCAAAGTAGCCTTAATCCACTCAAACTTCTCGTCAAGCTCCTCGCCTTCACCAAGAAGAACGCGTATCCCCTCGGATGTTGTAAGCGTTACACTAAGAAGATTCGATACATCGGCCGATGTAATGTCGGCGAGCAAATCATACTCCTCAATTTTTTCAAGTATGGTAAGCAGAGTTTGTGTGGCGAAATCCGCGCTGTCACCTATCGGTCTATTAACCTGGAAACCGCCCGAGAGCACGCCCGTAAGCTTGATGATGTCCGAAAAGTCTCCGCCGCTTCCTATGGACAGAACATGCCCCTCGCGATCGATTACGACATCGTACTCATTCGTTCTAATAACTGCCGCCTCTTTACGCTCCTCGATGGTGATATGCACTGCGCGCGGCCACCTTCTTTCTATATCAACCACTTTTAGATACGGATTTTGCTCTATTCCAAGTTGCGCATCTTCTAAATCGACAAGCAATAGATGCTCGCCGTATTCAAGGCCCGTAAGCGATACTATATCCACCGTTGCATACTGCTCGTTGCCGGATACCGTAACTTCCCTAAGTAGGAAAGCAAACCATGATGCCAGTAGCAATCCTCCTACCACAGCGCCGCCAAAGAGCATCAACGCGAGCCTTTTACCGTCTATTTTGCGCTTAGGCTTAGTAGCCTTCTTGCGTTTCTTTATCCTTGTGCGTGCAACTTTCTTGCGCTCGCGAACGCGTTGCTTATATCCTTCCTTTGGGGCTATATCGCCGCGTGCGAGTATTTCCGCTTCGTAATCCTCTTCCACCGCATTTTCTTCGATAACTTCCTGCATGGTGGGTATGTTTTTGCCGAGTTGGTCGAGAGCCGCTTTTTTTAGCGTGTGCTTGTCCATCGGCGACAGGCGATGCATGTTACTGCCGCGCCCGTGTTTTTTGCTACCCCTTTTTTTACGCTGTGCCATAATGCCTCCCGTACCGTGCCCGAAGCACCATAGCAAAATTTCTTGCGTTTATCCCGTGCTGTACACCGTATTTTTTGAAATTATCGTGCGATCGTTTCAATCGCTATACTCTTGGCGCACGATATCCGCACCGAGCGCATGAAGATCCCTTTGTATGCACTCATATCCTCGGTCTATTATCTTAGCATCGCGAACAACCGTTATTCCCTCCGCTCGCAGCCCTGCAAGCACGAGTGCCGCGCCACCTCTAAGGTCATGCGCATCTACCGTTGCCCCCGTCAATCTATCAACACCTCTTATGATAGCCGTTCTATCCTTTATCGTGCAATCCGCGCCCATGCGCATCAATTGCGCACCATGCGTGAACCTGTTTTCAAACACCTTTTCAACCAGCACGCTAACGCCGCTTGCAATCGTACATAGCGCAAAAAATTGCGATTGCATATCCGTCGGAAATCCGGGATACGGCCCCGTCTCAATTAACTTTATCTCCTTCGGCCTTTCGGGCGCATGTATTGTAACTTCGCTCACACCGGATACAATATTTGCACCGCACTCGGTTAGCTTTGCGCTGATGCTTGCGATATGTTCGGGGCATACATTCGTAAGATGTACAGATCCGCCTGCAATCACCGAAGCGCACATATATGTACCTGCAACTATTCTATCGGGCAAAATGCGATAGCTGATTTGGCTTTTGCCCATCATCTTACCCGTGCCGTAAATAACAATATTCGAGCTTCCGGCGCCGCGCACATCGTAGCCGAGCGCATTTAGGAAATTGGCCAGGTCAACTATTTCCGGCTCGCGCGCCGCATTGGTAATGTGGCTTTCACCCTTTATGCAAACGGCGGCCATCATGGCATTCTCGGTCGCCCCTACGCTAGGGTAATCAAGGTGCACCTTGCCTTGGCGGCATCCTTCACCGTCACAGTATATATGCCCATATTTCTCGGTAACCTTCACGCCAAAAGCCTCCAGCGCTTTTAGGTGCAAGTCGATGGGGCGAAGGCCGATTTCGCATCCTCCCGGGAAGGTGGCAACCGCCTTTTTGAACCTTCCGAGCAATGGCCCGAGCATGAATATAGACGAGCGAAGCTCCTTCGACAGCGGATCGGGCATTTCATGGCTGTTTGCTCCACTCGGGTCGATGATGATATCATTCTCCCCTACCCAATTCGCCTTACAGCCGATCATGCGCAATATCGTAAGCATGTTTTCCACATCGCGCAAGCGTGGGCAATCCATCAATTTTTTGCGCCCATTATGCGCAACGCCCCAGATAGGGGTTTTCCACCCCCCGAAACGACCAAACAGGACATATGCTCGCACCTCCTCGAATGCTTCGAAACAATTTCATCTTATGCATTCAAAGAGACAACTGTGAATCAATCCATTTTAGGCAGTATCTATAAGGGGCTATAAATCGCTCGTATATCTACTGATATTAAGCAAAACCCCCATCGCACAAAGGAAGATGAGTAGCGATGTGCCGCCTGCACTGATAAACGGGAGCGCCTGCCCCGTCGTTGGCATAAAGCCTGTTACAACGCCAACATTAACCACAACCTGCAAGCCGAAAACCGTGGATATACCGCCTGCAAGCATGCTTCCGAAGCGGTCCTTACAGCGCATCGCAACACGAAAACCGCGATACACGATATAGGCGTAGAGCAATAGCACCAAAGATGCGCCGATAAAGCCGAGCTCCTCGCCGACTATCGAGAACACGAAGTCACTTTCCGCGTATGTGAGATAGAGTAGTTTTTGCATGGAGTTGTTAAGCCCCTGCCCAAAAAGCCCACCACTACCTAGTGCGTAAAGCGATTGGATGAGCTGATATCCGCTACCTTGGCCATTCATCCCATCATCCCAAGGGTCTGCGAATGTCGTTAGCCTTGCAACGCGATACGGTTCGAGCCAAGCAAGTAGAAAGAACAGCGCAATGCCTGCTAATATGAGCAAGGCTATATGCGTTATCCTCGCACCGCCCATGAACAAAAGCGCCACGCCCATCATTCCCATGATAACCGCCATCGACATGTTAGGCTGTAGCATAACAAGGCCGCATACCACGCCAATCACCATGAGAAGCGGAAGCATGCCCTTGGTGAAATCGCGCATAAGATGTTGCCTGCGCGCCATGAATCCACAAAGATAAAGCATCATTCCGAATTTCGCAAG
>CAYJPI010000010.1:0-16767 GCA_964372005.1 uncultured Oscillospiraceae bacterium
ACCATATCAACTATCAACTCTGCAACTTCAACCTCGCGTACGGTTGTTGCACCGAAGCACACACCGCTCTTTAAGGCGTAAGCAATAGCATCCTCGATGGCGGGATGAGCGTGGCCAAATAGCATAGGCCCCCAGCCCGAGATATAATCGATATATGCATTACCTTCAACATCATAAAGCATCGGCCCCTTTGCAGAAGCGATAAATTTAGGATCAAGCCCTACCGAACGAAAGGAACGAACGGGGCTGTTCACGCCACCGGGTAACACCTTTTGTGCGCGCTCCCAATAAGTATTATTCATCATTTTTCTCCTTTTGGAATATCATGTTTTTTATCTACTATGCGGAACATACCGGTATTTGGTTTATTCCCCTCTCCCCCATCGATCGGTATGCTTGCCAGTCGATAAACTTTTGCTGTTGCGAGGCAACAATATTATGAATTTTTGTTATTTCGTTTGTATCATAGCAGCTTTTTGAGCATCCGATTGAATCGACATCATTTATCTCAACCGAGAATTTTTCAGCTATCGATGGTTCGATATCGCGCGGCAAAGCAAGATCAAAGAAGTACTTTGGTAGTGTACACTCTTCGTCCAGCATATCTGATTTAATGGTGAAATGAGGGCTTTTAGTTGCGCTAAATACCACATCCGCCCAAGCAAGTTCGCTGATTCTATCTTGATATGGTATGCTTGTACACTTATCGGGGATAATCGTCTCGCCGTGGCGATAGCTCCTCAATGTCATTTTCACTTTACATCCTTGCGCTACGAGAAGTGATGCCGCAAGCCTTCCCATTTCGCCATTGCCTATTACCAGTACATGCATACCGGTTAAATCGTTCACCTTATTGCAAAGCATGTTTATCGCCGCACTTACGATGGATGGGGAGATAAAGCGGATATTAACCTCGCTCTTTGCACGCTTTGCGCATGTGACGGCATGGCGAAAAAGTGTATTAAGGTATGCATCGCTCGCGCCAAATTGCTGTGCCTTCTTAGCCGCATCATTTACCTGGGTAATAATTTGATCCTCTCCAAGTATCAAAGAGTGAAGGCCGCATGCCAATTCGAACAGATACCCTACGGCTTCGCTATCCCTGCGCACTATTCCATATTGATGAAATACTTGCGTAGGTATATCGGTGTATGATGAAAAAACTTCGATCGCCTTGTTTTCCGTGCAAAAGTTTTCGGTTGCAAAGTATATTTCAGTGCGATTACATGTTGAAAGTATAACAGCATTTAATGTTCTATCTTCTTTTGTGCGTGTGAGTGGCTCCTCTACTCTCTCCGATGTTAAACTCGCTTTTTCTCTGATAGAAATGTCCGCAGTCGTATGATCTATTCCTGCCATAATCAGGTGCATGTATGGAAACCTCCATTTCCTTGTCATCGAATTCGATGGATTAGCGACAAAAAAACCTACCCACCAACATAAGCCGATGTGTAAGGTTTTATTTCATCTCACAAAAGGGCTGAATGTCGCTCGCAATCAGCTAATTGGCACAACAGGCAGGTCTTCTGACTTTGATTCATCGCTTTACACCCTTCCAAGCTATACGCTCGTGGTCACGTGCATCGCTCATCATTACAGCGGCGGGACCGTATAAGACTCTCACTTATTTCCCTATTATCCTATATACAGGCACCTATTGTGATATTATTCTTCATTTTTTCAGTCGTGCTAAAACACACGCTCACCTGCAATAATACTATCATAACAAGGGAAATAATGCAATTGTTTTATGCACACATTACTCCTCGTTTTTGGTAATCTTGCTCTTTAATTTCGGTGGGAAAATAACCATATATACGCTCACAATTATGATAACCGAACCAATCACTTGGTTTAATCCCATCTCCTCACCAAGTATGATTACGCCCGCAAGGATTGAAATTACCGTAACTATATTTGCGAATATTCCACCCATTCCGGCACTTACATGGGTTAATGCATAGTTGATCATCATGAATGCCACAACCGACGAAAGAACAGCGAGGAATATTATAGATATCCAAAACTCTATGCTTGTTAGAGGCACAAGCAGCATTTGCGTAGGATTTTCAAGCGAACGCATTATCGCGATAGTGAGGAAAGCTACCGTTCCTACAGCAAACATAACATATGTACGCTCAAAGGCGGAGAATTCGCCGCTGATTTTTCTACTTATTATATTGAAAAAACCGCTCGCGAACACCGCTCCCATCGAAAACAAAAAACCCGCGATGTTTGTGCCCTGCTCTCCTTGATTCATAGTGGTCAAAAACACGCCGCACACCGAAATAAGGGCGAAAATTATCTGGACAGGCCTCGCTTTTTCCTTCAAGAATATCATCCCAAGTACGAGTGTAACTATCGGAATTAGCGATATAAGCGTTCCCACAAACGATGTGGGGGCAACATTAACCGCACTGAGTTCAAAGATAAAGTAAAGCACGGGTTGAATTACACCTAAAAGGAGAAGCGCCTTAATGTTCTTGTTTTTTAGGTTGATTCTAACTTTTCCACTTAAAAGAATTAGGTTCATCACGACAAATGCCACGAGAAAGCGTGCCGCAAGCAATACATAAAGGTCCGCAACCGATAAGCCTATGGTCGATAATAGAAAGCTGAAGCCAAATATGACATGCCCTATCAATAGATATATATAGCATTTTGCCTTTGTGTTCGATGTACCCATGTTTTTTTACCCCTTGTTCATCATTTCATGAAGATAGTATCTACAATAGTTAAAACGAGCAGAATTCGAGGCGTTCTTCCAACACCCTGCCATATTACAATATCATCGTAGCTATCTAAACAGCAAGGCTCATGGTAACACAATTTATACTTATTAGCAAGCGGAAAGCGGCCATCAAAAAAATATAACATTTGGCAGGTGCAGTTGTTATAAATTGCATAAGTCGATTGGTGGTTTCGTGGCAAATTTTTAACGCTAAAAAGAGTGCCCTTGCGAACACTCTTCTTGCATTTTGGTTTGTGTTTTTATGCCTGCTTTTTGGAAAGCTCTGCGAGCTCCTGGAATGCAGCCATATCGGTGATTGCGAGATCGGAAAGAACCTTACGGTTGATCTCTACACCGGCGAGCTTAAGGCCGTTGATCATGCGGCTGTAGGTTGTTCCGCAGATGCGTGCGCCCGCGTTGATACGAGCAATCCAAAGCCTTCTGTACTCACGTTTCTTGAGCTTACGACCAATGTATGCATAAGCGAGGGACTTCATTACCTGTTGCGAAGCACTTCTGTATTGCTTGCTCTTCGCACCATAGTAACCCTTCGCAAGTTTCATTACCTTGCGGCGTTTCTTCAAAGCGTTTACCGCTCTTTTAATTCTGGCCATTTTTCATATCCTCCTTACTTGTACGGGATGAGATCGCGGACCTTTTTGGCCTCGCACTCAGCGATGTAACCGGTCTGACGCAGGCCACGTAAACGCTTGGTGGATTTCTTGGTCAGAATGTGGCTCTTGTATGCTTTGCCGCGCTTGATTTTTCCGCTCTTAGTGAGGCTAAAACGCTTTGCGGCACCCCTGTGGGTCTTGATCTTTGGCATGGGGGATTCCTCCTACATAATTTTAATTTAAAAAAGAGACTGTATGTCGCTTCTTATGCGCGTGGACTGAGTATCATAAACATATTGCGACCTTCTTGCTTTGCAGCGCGGTCGATCGTGCCGGATTCTTTAACCATTTCGAAGAAACGATCCATAACCTGCAAGCCGATCTCGCCATGCGTCGCCTGTCTGCCGCGGAAGCGAATGGATACCTTGACTTTATCGCCGGAGTCCAGGAACTTAATGCAGTTCTTCGCCTTCACTTCCATGTCGTGCGTATCTATCGTTGCGGAAAGTCGCACTTCCTTCACTTCGATGGTCTTTTGGTTCTTGCGCTGTTCTTTCTCTCGCTTTGTCGTCTCAAAACGATATTTGCCGTAATCCATGAGCTTGCACACCGGCGGGGATGCCTGCGCTGCAACCTTTACAAGGTCAAGCCCGCGCTCCTCTGCAAGTGCTTGAGCGTCTTTGTTGCTTACAACACCCAGTTGCTCGCCCTTCTCATCGATAAGACGTACTTCGCGATCGCGAATCTCCTCGTTGATCATCAAGTCCTGAAAGCTAATGGTGAAACACCTCCATAAAGTTATTTGTTTTGCGCGCCCTCGGAACCTTTATACTCCGAGCCTTTTTAGGTGACAAAAAGCGGGCACATAATGCGCCCGCCTACTACATCCGATTAAGGACGTAAAACTTTAAAACAGTTACCATGCCTGACATAATCGTCGGCAGGTGAGAAGCGGGTCGCTTCTGCTTAACATGGAACATTATATCCATGTACCGCCCTTTTGTCAAGCTTTTTGTTTGGATAATGTTGAATTGTTTTTCTTTCAACATATCCTTGCATCCCCAAACATAATCTATTATAACAGTATAACCCAAGGAGGCAAGAAATGCAAATTACATTTGACGGAACGACATATAGGGTGGATGGGACATACAGTTCCATATTGGAAATTGCGCAATCGCTGGGCATAAACATTCACGTACCATGTTTTCGCGAGATCGGCGGTTGTAGCGGAACTTGCCTCATCGAAGTTGACGGTATCCGCGCCTATGCCTGCGATACTAAGCCGAAGGACGGTATGCGCATAGTTTGCGATACACCCATACTATGTGCAATTCGCGAGGCACTCGAACATCGGCGCATATACAGTGTTCCCATCCCTCCCCCGGTAAAAAATCAAAGATGCAAAAATTGCAAATGTGCAAGGCGCACTACAGAGTGTCGAAAAAGTGTTCTTTAGACACTTTTTCGAGTTTTTCCACACCATTCCCCTCTCACTTCGTTCCCGGGCGGGAAATGGTGAGAAGAACAAAAAGCCTACGGTTTTTGCCCGTTATTGACGCGCATGTCGTCAATAACGAATGAAAGCCTCCGCCAAAGCAAACGCTAAGGTGTTATGCTTTTTCATGGTTTTTCGCCACTGTGAAATGTGCAAGGCGCACTATGCAGTAGAACTGCCCTTTCCCCTTTTTGCAAGGAAGTAAGCAAGAAGATTTTGTAGTATCAATAGCAGCGCAAAAGGTATCGCATAGGTATCGAACACCACCATAGCGCCACCGAAGTCCTGCGTTACTATGAGGAGAACAATCGATGCGGCGCTAATTATCGTTGCAAACAAAAATGGAAGCATGCGCCCCTTCGTGCTTAAAAGCACACATGAGGGGGTGCTTTCTTGCGTGTTTCCTTCATCCTTCATGTTTGGAGTCTTTCCCCAATCCATAAAGAAGTACAATGCCGATGCGATAACCGTAGCGACGGTTGAAATGAGCGCAAACAAGCTCCATGAATAAAGCGGTTCGAAAGGACTTGTGTGCAGTGGTATTCCGTTTTGCGTTGTTACAACCGATTCATATAACGCATTTTTGTATTTTACCCTAACGGTATGGTTGCCATCCGCAAGTGATGCCATATAATCAAAGCTGAGCGAAAATTTGCCGTCTTTATATATTACATAGTCCTTGGTGGACAAAGTGTCATCGCCTACCGTTACGCTTTCGAGCACCGTCCCGGGTATATTGTCATCCACCGCAGGTGACGGTGTGGGTTCTACAACTTGGGGCGTAGGTTCTGCAGATATTGTAGGCGTTGGATAGGTGTGAGCATAATCAATCTTAACCTCTTCATCATCATAGTACATGGTGAAAGCAAATTCATTTCCCTCAGGCGATTGGGTTGTAACCGCGGATACAAACGAATACTCCCATTTGTTTATTTCCTCATCCTCATTTGCTATAACCTTCACCGTTTCGCTCGTGATTGCCGGATAGATAATGATGCCATTTTTCTCCTCGTATGAGGCGTGGAAGTCGCCCTCAACCTTCACCGCCCCGTCTATGCTTACTTCGTGCACGCGAAGATGAATCGGCCTTGTCATCACCGAGTCAAAGGAGTTGTTTTTTAGTGTAGGCATACCGTCGCTTTCTTCCCATTCTTCCGATGTATATGCTCCATTCAAGTTTTCAAGGCTGCGCATATCATCACCCACACTTGTCCCGTCGAGGGTAGTAAAGTTTCGATCCTTCACGAATGCACCATTCACCGATGTACCGATGAATGTATAGTTGTTTTCGATATTGCTCTGAGTGCTCCCCACAAAGCCACCTGCATTCTCACTTCCGCTTGCAATCACCGCTTTTCCCCATGCGTAATTATCCTTTAGCTTTGCATCCGCATGCACCTTGCCACAAAAACCGCCTACATTATCCGATCCTATTACGCTACCGAGCGCATACGAATCGGAAATATCCACGTCTTTAGCTTCTCCTACAAGCCCCCCTACGCAAGTATCTCCACTCACATTTCCCGTTGCATAGCTAAAGGATATTCTCGATGCACCATGGTTAGCATATCCCACCAAGCCACCTGTGTAGCTCGAATTCCCATGCGAGCTTACATCACCGCTTGCCACGCAAAAGGTTACAACCGGCGTGAGCAAACGTTCAGTCGATTCGGGCATTTGGCCTATAAGTCCTCCTACATGGCTGCCACCCTCAATATTACCTGCCGCATAGCAATTTTGAACCGTATGATATGTTTTGCCTGCCAACCCACCCGCAATACCATTTGAGCTTACATTTCCCGTAGCATAACTATTTGTTATAGCTCCCGTCACACGTGCATCCGCACTATATCCACCCGTGCCGACAAGCCCTCCTACTATATTATCTCCCGTAACATCACCTGTAGCGTGGCATCCATCGATACGGCCGCCTGCATAACCCACAAGTCCTCCTACCAATGATGCACTTCCCGAAACATCGCCCGTGGCAAAACTATTCGTTATCGCGTACTCTTTGGCTATTTCCTCGTAAAAAACGAGCCTACCCACGAGCCCTCCCACATAATCCTTACCTATTACCGTTGCGGTTGACGAGCAACCATTTACATCAAATGATTCGCCCAAAAGCCCACCTGCATATTGGTCGGATTCCACCGTTGCGGTTCCCGTTACATGCGAATCCATAACGCTTGCAAAAGCTGTACCCGCAATTCCGCCTGCATACGAAAACGAGCCAACGCTCGTAACATCGAGGGAATCTGCAGTTACGCCGAGCATTTCGAATGTTGTTTGTGCCGTATAATGCCCAAAATAGCCCACCACTCCGCCGACATATCCTCCGCTTCCGCTCACATTCCCATTCAAAACATCGATGTTTCTGGCATGCCCCTCCATGTGCCCCGCAAGTGCGCCCGTCTTATTTGTTCCACTGATGTAAACATTTTTAAGCGTTATGTTCTCTATTACGGGATGTGGATACTCGCCCGACAATCGCTTTACGAAGCCGAACAAACCTGCATTCGCATGTCCCGACACCGTAAGATTCGATATAGTATGGCCCTTTCCGTCAAACATTCCACCAAAAGATCCCGTGCTTGAAGAAATAGGGATGAAGTCTATCCCCTGCATGTCGATATTGGCCGCGAGCACATAGTGCTTTATGTTATAATCTGCGGCGTGGCTTCCGTTTGTAAGTTCGGAGAGTTCTATAAGCTCGTGCGATGTTGATATAACATAGGGTTCCTCCTCCGTCCCACTTCCTTCAAAGCTATGCATGGTTGATGGCACGTTTAAAGGGGCATAACTCGCCCTATATACAGTATCCGCCGACGGGAAGGTTGTAGGCATTTCTATTTCAAGCGATGTCATGTTTTCCCACCCCACAAACTCATGTCCCTCAAGTTCTCCTGCGGAAGGTGCATCAAATTTATCGCCCCTATTGCCCACAAATACTCCGATTTGAGCACCGTCATGGGTTAAAAACTTGATGGTGACGGGCGGTTCTGCCGGATTCGGAGTTGTTGGCGTTGCTGACGGAGTAGCTGTCTCGATAGGAGTATCGCCACTCGGCGTTTGAGTTGCGTCTTGCGCATATGCGATCGTCATCGACATGCATATTAACATTGCAATCATAATTGCAGTACGTTTTATCATTTGAAAATCACATCCTTTTTTCAATAGTATATGCAGTGCTCAAAAATTACATTGATGAAATTCAAATTATTTTTCTGTTGCATATGCCTTTTTTGTGGTATAGTATGTGATATCTACACAATCTGAATCAGACGTATTTTAAGATGTCCTTTCGTCATGCAAGGCGAAAGTATGATACCCTCGCATAGAACGTGTAATTTTTACAGCAAATTATTGCTCGCAAACATTCAAAACGCGACTTATGAATGCTTGGGTAGATGCTCTGTAAAATTCAAGGTGAAAATTAAAAAACAGGAGGTATACAATGGAATCAAAGGTTTATATGAGTACATTTCGCACTAAGATGGGGGTAAGCGTACTCGAAAAGCTCACAAAATTGCTTGAAGCTTCCGGAATGGGCAATATCGATTTTGATAACAAGTATGTTGCTATTAAAATTCATTTCGGCGAGCCGGGAAATCTTTCCTATCTACGCCCCAACTATGCAAAAACGGTTGTCGACTTCATCAAATGTCGCGGTGGCAAACCATTCTTGACCGACTGTAATACACTATATGTCGGTAGAAGAAAGGACGCGCTCGAGCATCTTGAAGCCGCATATGAGAACGGGTATTCGCCTTTTTCCACAGGATGCCATGTTATTATTGCCGATGGATTGAAGGGCACCGATGAGGTATTGGTTCCTGTAAACGGCACATCGGTGAAGGAAGCGAGAATAGGCCGCGCAGTGATGGATGCGGATATCGTTTTATCACTAAATCACTTCAAAGGGCATGAGCTCGTTGGCTTTGGTGGCGCGGTTAAAAACATCGGCATGGGTTGCGGATCGCGTGCGGGTAAAATGCACATGCATGCCGCTGGCAAACCTCAAATCAATTCTAAAGCTTGTGTTGGATGCAAGGACTGTTCAAAGTTCTGTGCGCATGATGCCATAAGCTTCGAAAACAAAAAGGCGATAATAGACCATGACCGCTGTGTTGGCTGTGGACGATGCCTCGGAACATGTAGATACAATGCGGTAGGCTCAGGATCAAGCAATTCCGTCGATGAACTGAGCGTCCGCATTGCAGAATACACCCATGCCGTGCTTGATGGCAGGGAACAGTTCCACATCAACCTTATAATGGATGTATCCCCTTATTGTGATTGCCATGCAGAGAATGATGCGCCCATCGTAGAGGATATCGGCATGCTCGCATCCTTCGATCCCGTAGCATTGGACTGCGCATGTGCAGATCTCATAAATGCAGCCACACCGCTAAGGAACAGCAGGCTCGGCGAGCTTGATGACTTGGGCGATCACTTCAAATCGACACACCCTATTACCGATTGGAGAGTATGCATGCAGCATTGTGAAAAGATGGGTACGGGCGTAATGGCGTACGAACTTATTCGCCTCGACTGATATAATGAAAAAAGGGATTCTATACGTCCTTTTGGGGGCGGTATGTTGGGGGACCCTACCTATATTTTCGCGTTTCGTGTATGATCACGGTAGCGATCCGATTACAGCCGCGGCCATGAGGGCTTTCATCGCCGCGACTGTGTTCATCCTTCTATTTACTTTTCGCGGTACGTGGAAGAGCATCAAATTAAAAGAGCTACCCTTCTATGCGGTTTACGGGATAGTTGGCGTTGGCGGAACATTTTACTTTTATATGCTGGCTGTAGACCTCTTGTCCATCCCCATGGCGGCGATGCTTTTATATACGGCACCCGGCTTCGTAATAGTGCTCAACCGCATATTTTATAAAGAACCGATAACCAAGGTGAAATTCACCGCGCTTGCCTGCACTTTTATCGGGTGTTTCTTTGTTGTGCGAGGGTATGACTTTGCATCACTCAATGCTAATTTCTTTGGAATAGTAATCGGCATGCTTGCAGGCATAAGCTACTCAATGGTTACCGTAATGGGAAGAAAAGCGCAGAAGATGCATAATGTCATTACAAATGTCGGCCTTATGATGGCGATGGGCGCACTCACTTTTTTGTTCATCCGTCCACCGTGGAGCATACCCGCACCGAGCGTGCCTCTACTTTCGGGGTACATTGCACTAGCTCTCGTCGGAAGTGTGTTCGCCTACATGTTTTATTTGAAGGGTATCGACCTCGGCGTTGAGGGGGGACTTGCAAGCATTATTGCCACTGCAGAGCCCGTTACGGCTACCATACTGGGCGTTATCTTCCTTGGTGACTCCCTCGAAGTTTTGCAGGTTTTCGGCATGCTTGTGGTTCTGTTTGGAAGCACTTTCCCAATCGTTCATGGGCGAAAAGCTAAAACGGATAATCAAGTATTATGATGGTGGAACAAGGTGGAGTATCTCCTCGTTTTCGCCCACATCTGCATAGGTATTCGGCACAGCGCCAACGAGTATAGTTTCCGATATCGGTACATCTATCATTGAATTGGTAACCAATGTCCCGGACGATAGAACGACAACTATATTTGCATTAAGGCATATTATTATGCGGTGCAGTGTTTGATTTATCCCGGCATCGACAAACTCACTTCGTATATCTGCATTCACATTGCTTTCGGGGTAGAATGTGACGTTTATGTTTGGCCCTACCCCGGTGAGCATGCTTACCCCGGATATGTTACCCATAGGAATTTGCACCCCATGCGAGCCGTCTATATCAAGATATGATTGTGCCCTGTCCGCACATATGGCGGCGAATAGGTTAAGCTTTGTTGAGTCTATTTGGCTGTACAGAACGCGCTCATCACTCGTTTTGATTTGCATGATTGATGCTTCGTCGCCCTCATTCTCATCTATGGCATCGAGCATGGCTTTATACATCGCGTCCGATGCGGCGGCATCAACTTTTATAAGCGCGATTTGTTCAAGCGCAGGGCGAAGATTTGCTTCAATCACCATGTAGCAGGTAATTATCAACAAAGCAATTGCAACAGCAAACCATTTAACATGCTTTCTTCGCATACGATGTTTTCGCCTTCTCAATTCCATTTTAACCCCCTATAAGCAAGGAAAGTTGACATTTCCTCCTTATGAGATAGTGTCGACAATAGTGTTCATTCGGCCGATTTTGGTTCTTTTTTCGCTCTACTACGTCGAGAAAAACTTGCATTCCCGCTGGGAGTGCTGCGTTTTTCCTCCTTGTATACCAAAAAAAAACCTCAGAATCTGCTCGATTCAACTATTGTCGACTCTATCTAGTATATGCTTTAAGGCGTGCCGGAGTGCATATGCAATTAAAACTCAATGTTTTTGATAATTTTTAGTTGACTTCACGCCGATAGTCACGTATAATATCCATGTATTGTGCATGTTGTCTTGCAGCGACGGGTATTCCGTGTAACGTTGCAACGAGGGGAGGGAAAAGCAAGTGGAAATTCGAGTTGGTGAAAACGAATCTTTAGAGAGTGCTCTCAAACGGTTCAAGCGCAAGTGCGCACGTTCCGGAGTACTGGCAGAGGTGCGTAGACGTGAGCATTATGAGAAGCCCAGCGTCAAGCGCAAGAAGAAAGCCGAGGCCGCAAGGAAAAGAAAGTATTGATTTTAACTGTAGAGCAGGTATATCATGCCCCTCAGTTTCATTTTGACGGATTATCTTGCAAGCACAATGGTATGATTTGAAGGCATGTAAAAACCGCGATCGATATGCTTAAGCGCATAACGGTCGCGGCTTTATTTTACCTAAAAAACCTTACCCTCCCTGCAAATACCCTTGATAGAGCTTCAGTAAGACCCTCCTTCTCACCGCCCGAAAGATCATAAACGGTGAGAAGCGATGGCGAGAGCCCAACGAGTATGCTTATCATGCGTTCGGGAGCGATGGCCTTGTATTCTATCCTCGCATCGGAGTCATCGGTTAAGGTATAACCGCCATCGGGATGAAGGCACAGTGAAACTTCACCCAAATACGATGGTTTAGCCTCAACGAAGGTTCTTAGCACGCCCATAAGTTCCAAATACTGCTCCTCTAATTGCACCTCTTCTACAGCCTTTTGAGCCGCCCGCCGCCACGATGAAGTCACCTCGGGCATACGAAAGCGCATAAAGCCTTTTAAGTTGAGCGGAGCGTCACTTTCATCATAGTAGGATGAAAGCGCCTTTCTCGTGCCATTTAGTTTTTCATCATTTCTTACATCGCGCACAGCTTGCGCAAGCACATTTTGTTTCTGCGTTAACGATAATGGATAGGCATTCACTATATCGGCCAACTCCATATGCATAAGGTCGCGGCCCAGTAAAAGCGCAAGCGCGGTTAAGAAGCCGTCCTCCTCATTTTTGGAATCCGTTTTCACGCTCAGTAAGTCTCCCTCGCGAGTAATTGGGGAGTCCACACCGGTTTGCAACAGTCTAAGTGATAATAACTTTGGAATATCTACATCGTATCCGACGATGTTGATGCTGCTTTGCCGCATGCATCCACTCTCCTCGATAAAAATTCATCGGCAATTTCGCCGATCATGCGAGCATACCATTGCCGATCATTGTGCATTTTATGCGATGCACTCGCATTTCGAGCCTGACCGCCCAAAATCTATATAAGAATACAAGGTACGCGGCGAATCGAAAGAACTTCATATTCCTCAATCCATCGAGTACCTTGTATAGTATGGCGGTGATTCGCCTATTTTCTTCTTGGTAATTTTTGTTCAGATTTTCTTTAATGTAAATGAGAATCGCACTTGTCCGTCATTGGATGTCACCCAGATTTTTTCACCGAGGCGAGTCATAATCTCATGTGCGATGGCTAGCCCAAGCCCCGTTCCACCGCCGCTATGCGATTTATCTGCCTTGTAAAAGCGGTCAAATATCTGCGGTAAATCCTCCTTGGAAATCTCGCCCGAATTCGATACGCTCACCACATAATGATCGTCGTTTTCTTCGATTGAGAGTGCCACCTCGCTATCCACATCCGAGTACTTGATCGCATTGTCAAGCAACGCTACAAGCACCTGTTCCACTCTATCTTCATTCGAGCATGCCATTCCTTCTCCCGGCAATCACACACAAAGGTTAAACCGCATTCCTCTGCAACCTCAGAGAATCTGTCCTTCAATTCTCGCATTAGGTCATGCATATTTACTTTTTCCTTTTTTAGTGCCATTCCACCCGACTGTAGGCGGCTAAGCTCGAGTAGGTCGTTTATTAGCCGAGACAAGCGCATGCTTTCCCTAAGGATGTACCCGTAATAGCGCTGTTTGTCCTCTTCCTTTTTAACCATCCCATCATTCAGCGCATCCGCAAGTCCTCGGATCGATGCAATGGGCGTTCTAAGTTCGTGGCTTACATTCGCTACATATTCCCTGCGCGTTTGTTCAAGCCGCACAGCGCGCGTTACATCCTGTAGTAGTAGCACAGCTCCTGCTGAGCTTCCCCTTTGGTTGAGTAACTGTGTCGTTGTGACGGTGATCTCGGTATCGCCAACACTGATTTGCCTATCCCTTTGCTCGCCATCCTCTACGGTTGCCTTCGCATCATCGATGAGCGATTTCACCTGTGGCAGGTCAATGATGTCCATGTCCTCCGTGCCATCAAGCAATATGATTGCGGCCGGGTTGAAATGGGTTATCTCATTGTTCGCATCGATTGCGATGATACCCTCTTGCAAACCGTCGATTACATTTTGCAATCTGTTCCTTTCAAGAACCAAATCACCTATTGAACGGGAAAGCTTCTCCGATAGTTCATTGAGTGATGTTCCGAGCGCGCCCACCTCGCCCCTATTCGTTTCAGCGGCTTTAATGGAAAAATCTCCCTCGGACATAGCACGGGCTACCGTGCTCATCTGCCTAAGCGGATTGCTTATTCGCCTGCTCGCAAAAAATACGGGGATAAGCATGATTAGCATTGCTACAGTGGTGCTTGCTAACACGGCTCTGTTCAAGCCGCTCAATGCCGCATCAAGCTCCAATATTGAACGCACTGCAACCACAGCGCCGACAGCCTCGCCATCGCTTCCATATACGGGAACGCCTACGGCAACACCTTCGCCCGTGGGTGCATCGCTGTTTTCGCTCTCCTTGTCCATAACCGACAACGCGTATTGCTGAAGTTCGGTTTTGTCTATGCTGTTTTTGGCCTGAACCGGGCTTGCGAGCAGCGTTCCGTCGGAGTGGAATATGTATATATCCATGTTTCTCAAGTTGGTGTCTTGGTTTATGAGCATTTCAAACACATTCATCGACAAGCCGCCCTGATGGTACAATGATGTTAAAGCTCCGACATAGTTTGCATGCGGCAAGAGCTCGTCCAGGCGCATATTAGCGTAGACATTCCTGCTCGTTGTTGTGAACATTACTGTCATGATTACAGCGTTAATTAAAAGCGTAGCCGCAACAAGCAACACAACTTGCCGCATCAATCCCCATTTCATTGGGGAGCCTCAAACTTGTATCCTACGCCGTACACCGTCTTTATTCCCCATTCATTCTCTTCCATTGGAAGTTTCTGGCGAATTCGTTTGATTTGGGTGTCCACTGCGCGAGTATCGCCAAAATAGTCGTATCCCCACACCTTGGAAAGTATTTGTTCTCGTTCAAAAACTCGCCCGGGGTTGGATGCAAGGAGGTGGAGTATTTCAACTTCCTTGGGTGTAAACGGCACTGACTTACCGTCCACTTTAACCTCGTAGCTACCGATATTGATGCTCAAGCGTGAAAATACAAGTGCATCGGTGCCCTCCTGCATCCCTTGGTCTTCATAGCGGCGCAATACCGCTTTTATTCTCGCCACAACTTCGCGAGCGCTGAATGGTTTGACGATGTAATCATCCGCACCGAGTTCAAGCCCGAGTATCCTATCTATTTCCTCGCCCTTTGCCGTAAGCATTATTATCGGAGTGCGGCTGTTCTTCCTTACAGCCCTACACACTTCAATTCCGGACATTCCGGGCATCATCAAGTCGAGAAGAATAAGAGAAACGTTCTCGGTTTGTGCCTTTTCAAGCGCATCGATACCATCGAAGGCCGAAACAAAGCCAAAGCCCTCATTTTCCAGGTATACCCCCAATGTTTCATGTATAATGTGCTGATCATCACAAATTAAAATTCGTCCGTCGTTTTGCATCTTATCTTCCTCCATTTTTCTTTGGATTTATTTTTCCATTTCTATATTTGAATTATAATTTCTTTTTTCACCTTTAGCAATGGATTTTTTAGCTTGTCATCATTTGTTATCGCTCATGCCAAAAATGCGCCGCGATTGCACATTTATCCGTATTTTTCATTCCAAATGAATATGAATGCATTACACTAAGTTCATCAAACAAATCATACATACTATTAGATACGCCTATGCACACCGTCCGGGTTAGGTTGCTATACTATCTCTAAAGTTACCGAAAGTAAAGTGCATTTTACTCTTTTCTTTTTTATATAATTCTGTTATAATGTTTCTTTGATGTGCTGTGAAAGCGGCGCTTTCACAGCATTTCTGCATTTTACAGAAGTATTAGGAGGAACAAAGATGAAAAAGTTGCTAACGTTGGTCATTGCTATGTTGCTTGCATTCAGTGTGTTTGCATGCGCGCCCGCAGAGGAAGCACCGGCAGCAGAGGAACCGGCAACCGAAGCACCCGCGGCTGAAGCTCCCGCAGAGGAAGCTCCTGCAGAAGAGCCTATGGAGGAAGCGCCCGCTGAAGGCATGTATGAACTCGCGCTCATCACCGACATCGGAACTATCGATGATAAGTCCTTCAACCAGGGCACATGGGAAGGCCTTGAGCAGTTCGCACAGGAAAGCGGCAAGGCTGCCCAGTACTACCAGCCCACCGAGCAGAGCGATGAAGCTTATCTTTCATCTATCGAGCTCGCGGTAAACGCCGGAGCGAAGGTTATCGTTACACCCGGTTTCTTGTTTGAAGTACCGATTTTCGTTGCGCAGGATATGTACCCCGATATCAACTTTATATTGATTGACGGCTGGCCGCATAATGTTGACTACAGCGAATTCCGCACCAATGATAACACCGTTGGTATCATCTTCGCTGAAGAGCAGGTTGGATATCTTGCAGGTTACGCCGCCGTTAAGGATGGCAACACATTGCTTGGTTTCCAGGGCGGCATGGCTGTTCCTGCTGTTGTACGCTATGGCTACGGCTTCGTCGCCGGCGCTGATGCCGCTGCAGCTGAGATGGGCGTTGATATTACCATCGATTACAACTACTCCGGCGACTTTGCCGCAACCCCCGAAAACCAGGCACGTGCCGCAGGCTGGTACGGCAATGGCACCGAAGTTATCTTTGCTTGCGGTGGTGCTGTAGGTAACTCCGTTATGGCAGCTGCAGAAGCAGGCGGTGAAGGCAAGCAGGTTATCGGCGTTGACGTTGACCAGGGTCACCTTTCCGAAACCGTTGTGAACTCCGCTTTGAAGGGCCTCGGAACAGCAACTTACACAGCTGTTAAGGCACTTTATGACGGCGAGTTCCCCGGCGGCCAGAACCTCACCATGGATGCAAGCAACAACGGTGTATCCCTTGCTATGGAGTCCAGCCGCTTCGAAACATTCGATCAGGCAGCCTATGATGCGCTCTACGCACAGATCGCGTCCGGTGCCGTCGATGTTCCCCGCGACGACGACTATCCCGATGCAGCCGGCGATCCGACCGTGTTCCCTGTAACCAACACCACAGTTAATTATCATCAATAAGTAACGCTTATACGAAAAGCCCCCTTCCGCCTAGGAAGGGGGCTTTTCGGTTGCGCGGGGGACGCTAGGATACGTTAGGGGACGCTGTCCCCTATAACCCCTGCAAGGGGATTTCATCCCCTTGACCCCTTTATCTGAACCGCTTCACGG
>CAYJPI010000011.1:0-16324 GCA_964372005.1 uncultured Oscillospiraceae bacterium
CATCTCCGACTGGATAAGCTCCCACACGCCGTAGCCGTAGGGCTTTATAACCATGCATCCGCGCACATCGGAATAGTCTACCATGTCCGTGCGCAAAATTACGTCCGTGTACCACTTCGCGAAATCCTCGTCGCGCTTGGTGATGTGCTTTACAAAATCCTGTTCCTTGTTCTTCGCCATTTGTGCTGTTTCTCCTTCGGGCGCACATTATCGCGCCATATAATTTCACTCCCCCAACCGTAATTATCACCCTTAGGCGGGGCAGTACTATGCTATCTCTTATCGGTCGAGTATGATCTCCTGCAAAAGCGCATCGAGATCCACGGAAGGAGGGAGCGGCTCTTCGTCCTTTTCCGCCTTCTTCATAACTTCGTTAACAGTGGGCACTTCCTCTTCCTCATCATGCTCGGGGATGTCCCTCTTTTCAATCTTGTAGATATTCTTTATAAGCTCGCGCGGATCGTCCGTCGCTTCAAACTTTTCAGCCTCGACGGGTGCGGAGAATATCGCATCCATAACATTATCCTTCGGTGCGGTTTCCTGCGCTTCGGCCGCGGCTACGGGTGCGGTTTCTTCTTTTGAGAATATCGCATCCATCGCATCGACGGGGGCAAGATTATCCGCGTTTTTAACGGCTTCTACCTCGCCGAACTCTTCGCGCAGTAAGCCTGTGCGATCAACGAGCGTAGCTTCCATCGTAAGCGCATAAGCATTGGATGCTTCCCTTGCGCTCTCAGCCTGCTTCACGAGTATCGCATTGAACGATGCGAGGCGACCCTCATACTCGACGAGAGCCTTTTCAACATCCAAATAATAACGGTTGGCGCGTTCCTTCGCCTCGAGGGTTATGTGGTATGCCTTCTCCTGCGCTTCGGCAATTATTCGCTCGGCACGTGCATTTGCACTTTCGGATGCGGCTTCGGCATTCTCTATTACAGCCTTTGCTTGGTTTTCGGCTTCCTCTATACGCATGGCGGCCGCATGCTCCGCTTCCTTGGCACGCTGTGCGGCCATGGTTTGCGCCTGTGTAAGGGCCTCAACGATTGCTTGTTCCTTATCACGGTATATCTTGAGCTGTGCTTCAAGTTCGATAATCTGCGTGTTTAATGAATCAAAAACCTCTTCATGCTGGTCGCGTTTTCTCGGCATACTTCATTCCTCCCAATATCACATTACAGCATTACTGCCGTATTATTAACATTATACCATAGTTACACGCATATTCCATAATGAATTATGCGAAAATCGGTATTTTTCACGTAAAAATTACGAATACAGACTCCACTAAAACCAAATTTTTACTTTTATGGACGCAACCATCTGTCCTCGATGGACATTGGGGCGTTCGCATCGAGCGGAACGGGATAACCGAGGTGCATGTATCCATCCCTGAGTACGATGCGGCCGCGCGGCGTGCGTGCGATGAAACCAAGCTGCATCAGGTAGGGTTCGTACACATCCTCGATGGTTGTTGCATCCTCGCCCGTAGCGGCGGCGATGGTTTCCACCCCGACGGGTCTTGAACCGAACTTTTCTATCATGGCGGTGAGCATGCGCCGATCAACCGCATCAAGGCCGAGCTCATCAATGTCGAGCATGGACAGGCCACCATCTGCGGCTTCCTTGGTGATCTTTCCGTCCATGCGCACCTCGGCATAATCGCGCACTCGCTTTAGTAGGCGATTGGCTATACGCGGTGTACCGCGTGCACGTTTGCCTATTTCCCTCGCGCCTTCCTCGGTTATGTCTATGCCTAGGATATCGGCACTGCGAAGAAGTATGGTAACAAGGCTGTCCGTATCATATAAAGCGAGCTGTTCCTTTATGCCGAATCTATCGCGAAGCGGCGATGTTAGAAGCCCCATGCGCGTAGTAGCCCCAACGAGTGTGAAGCGCGGAAGGTCGAGCCTAACGCTCCTCGCCCCCGGTCCTTTACCGATGATGATATCGAGCGCATAGTCCTCCATCGCAGGGTATAACACCTCTTCAACATTCGAACTTAGGCGATGTATCTCATCGATGAAGAGCACATCCCCCTCGTTGAGGTTGGTAAGTAGCGCCGCAAGATCCCCCGCATGTGTGATGGCAGGGCCGCTCGTTACGCGCAAAGATGTACCCATCTCATTTGCGATGATTGCGGATAAGGTTGTTTTACCAAGCCCGGGCGGGCCGTAAAAAAGCGCATGATCGAGCGGTTCGCGGCGTATCTTTGCCGCCTCGATGTAAATTTGCATGTGCTCCTTAACTACATCTTGCCCGATGTACTCGGATAGATACTTCGGCCTTAAACTGTATTCGTGGTTTACATCCTCATCATGAAGCGAGGATGACAAAAGTCGTTCGTTCATTTTCTCTCCTTAAATGCCCTTGCCTTGTCAAAAAAGTGTTCGGAGAACACTTTTTTGAGTTTTTACACACCATATTCTATCATTTCTCCGTAAGGAGAAATTTCCTGACCTTTTCACTTTTCACTATTACTCATTACTTGCCGTCAAATTTAGATTGACGGTAACCGACAACCTAAATTTGACGGTTACCCTTTCGCCAGCGACCTGAGCGCCTTGGTGAGAAGCTCCTCCACGCTCGTGTAGTCCTTAGCGGCGGTAACCGCGCGCGATGCGCTGTTACCGTCATACCCAAGCCCTACAAGCGCGGCTACGGCCTCCTTCATCATGTCTGTATTGCTTGCACCGGCGGTTGCCGCGGCTATCGGTGTGCCGCCCGAGTGCACATCCATCGTGCCTACCTTCTCCTTCAGCTCGAGTATAACGCGCTGTGCGCCCTTCCTTCCCATGCCGGGCACGGGGTCGAAGGCGGCGGCATTATCGGTTATTACGGCGGCGGCCACATCATCGGGGGTGAGATGCGAAAGTACGGACAGTGCAAGCTTAGGCCCTACGCGCGTAACCGACAATAGCTGGCGGAACATGCGCTTCTCCGCTTCATCGAAAAAGCCGTAAAGCGTTAGCGCATCATCCGTTACATTGAGATGCGCGAGTAGCTTCGCCTCCTTCGAACAGGTGAGCTTCTTTGTGGTGTTGGCACTGCAAAAAAGCTCGTAGCCCACATGCCCTGCGAGCAGTACAACGCGCCCTGCGTCTATCTCTTCAACGGTTCCGATTATGCTTGCGTACATATTACCTCCGTACTAATTTCCCGGGAAATTATCAATCCTCAATTGCCCGTATTTATCACCCGTTCGTAATCCTATTCTCTTCCTTGGACGGATATTGCGCCATAAAGCCATGCGTCAGTGCGATTGCAAGCGCATCCGCCGCATCATCGGGCTTGGGCACGGCCTTTAAGCTGAGTAGCGTTTTAACCATGGCTTGTACCTGCTTCTTGTCCGCGTGGCCGTTTCCCGTTACCGCTCGTTTAACCTGCATGGGCGTGTATTCGTATAGTGGAAGTGCCATCAATTGCGAGGCAAGTATGCAAACGCCACGTGCCGCACTAACCTTCATTGCGGTGGTTACATTGCGCTGGAAAAACAGCTCCTCAAACGCCACCTCGTCGGGCTTAAACTTTTCGATGAGAGTGCGCATGCCGTTGTAAAGCATTTCAAGCCGCTCGGGATAAGGGGTTGTGCTATGCGTTTCAACCACGCCGCAATCTATAGCGGCAATATGCGACCCCGTCGTTTCTATTACACCATACCCCAAGATGGCGTATCCGGGGTCTATTCCTAATATCCTCACAAAGTTACTCGCTTATTTTTTATTTTCTTTTATTATAGCATGTTAGCCTACAATCTGCTATAATGAAATGATTGATTTCGGCTAGAAAGGTAGGAGAATGAAGTTGACACGATTTTCGACGCGCACCATAGTGTTATACGCGCTCTTTATCGCACTGATTTTCATTCTGGGGCTCACCCCCTTGGGGCTTATTCCCTTGGGCTTTATTAATGTTACCATACTTTGCATCCCCACCATAATCGGCACGATTTTGCTCGGCAAAAAGGCAGGGCTGGTATTCGGCTTTTTCTTCGGCATGGCGAGCTTTCTTTCGGCGATAGGCTTGTCGCTCGTTCCACCGTCGGGGCTTGCATCATTGCTGTTTGGCACAAACTTCTTTTATGGATTGTTGATGTGCTTCGTCCCTCGGCTTATAGTGCCGCTCGTAACAAATATGGTATACTCGTTTTTCGAAAAACGTAGCCGCCAAAAAACAGGCATCATAGCCGCCGCGATATGCGGTTCGCTCACAAATACGATACTCTATCTCGGCCTTATGCTACTGTTTTACACGCTTTGTTCGCTTGATTCTACAAGCGTAGTCGCTATAATTACCGGCGCAGGAATAGTCGCCGGAGTGAGCGAGGCAATCGCCGCCGCAATAATCGCAACGCCTACGGTGGTTGCACTTAAAGCACTCGTTAAAAAGCAAGAAGGGAGATAGAAATTAGGTATGCTACTTACCCTTGATATCGGAAACACCAATATAAAGATAGGCCTTTTCGATTCGCGTACCCTCATTCATTCTTGGAGGTTGTCCCTTGTTAAGGACAGAACCGCGGACGAGTATGGCGTACAGATGATAAGCTTCTTCAGGCATCTTGGCATAACGCTCGATGAGGTGAAAGGGATAATTATTTCTTCGGTCGTGCCATCGATGAACTACACCATCACGCATATGTGCCAATACTATTTTAAGGATGCCAAGCCCATCATAGTGGATGCATCGCTTAAAACGGACATGCCCATCCGCTACGAACATCCCGACAGATTGGGAAGCGACCGTATATGTAATGCCGTAGCGGCGCATGAATTGTATGGTAAGCATTGCATCACCATCGATTTTGGTACAGCCACGACCTTTGGCGTTATAGTTAACGACGAATTTGTCGGCGGTATGATATGCCCGGGCTTCAAGGTTAGCACCAATGCGCTCATCGATAACACCGCCATGCTCCCCAAAATAGCATACACTCGCCCCAAAACGGTAATCGGCCAAAATACCGAGCACTGCATACAATCGGGGATACTCTATGGCTATGTCGGGCAGGTGGAATATCTAATCAAGAAGGTTAAGCAGGAGATATACCCCCATAAAGCGCCCGTTATAAGTACAGGCGGCATGGGTGGCCTTATCGCCGCCGAGACCGATAGTGTGGACGTGTTAAACCCCACCCTCACGCTTGAAGGACTCTGCTATCTATATGAAAAAAATTCAATATAAACGGAGGAAGAAAATATGAAAAAGGTAAATGTGGCTTTGCTCGGTTTCGGCGTTGTCGGAGCGGGCGTGTATGAAGTATTAACAAAGAATCGCGCATCCATTTTGCACAGAGAAGAGATTGATTTCTTCGTAAAACGCATCTTGGTGCGCTCTACCGAGCCGGGCGTTGAACCAAACCTTCATATGGCGCCCATCGAAAAATTTGTAACCGCCATCGATGAAATCACGAATGATGATTCTATCGACATCGTTGTGGAGTGCATGGGCGGCGTTGAACCTGCGCGCGGATTTATACTTGCCGTGCTCGAAGCAGGCAAGACCGTTTGCACATCCAACAAGGAAGTTGTAGCGAAGCATTGGGCAGAGTTTGAAACGGCGGCCAAGAAATCGGGAGCCGGCTTCTACATCGAAGCGACGGTTGGCGGCGGCATCCCCCTTCTTCGCACCGTAACGGATTCCTTGCAGGCAAACAACATCAAAAAGGTGATGGGCATCATAAACGGCACCACGAACTACATCCTCACGAGCATGGCCGAGCAAGGCCGCGACTTTGGCGATGTACTAAAGGAAGCGCAGGATCTTGGCTATGCGGAAGCTAATCCCGAAGCGGATATAGAAGCTTTCGATGCTACATACAAGCTTTCCATACTAGGTTCGATGTGCTTCCATGCGCATATACCGATCGATTGCATACACCGCGAAGGTATCACCAAGCTCACCGCGAAGGACTTCTCCACCGCAAAACAGCTCGGCTATGAGATAAAGCTACTCGCCATCGGTAAGAAGGATGAGATAGGCATCGAGGTGCGTGTGCATCCCACCATGATCCCCAAAAACCATCCGCTCGCATCCGTGCGCGGCGTGTTCAATGCGGTGTTCCTAAATGGCGATATGGTTGACGATGTAATGCTCTACGGCCGCGGCGCAGGCATGCTACCCACCGCCTCCGCTATGGTTGCCGATGTTACATATGCCGCCCATCACATGGGTCGCCATCGCTACATGACATTTAACAATATCCCCGGCATACATGAGGATGTTAAGCTCGTCGCCGATTGGGAGAGCACCTACTGCATTCGCCTTGCGGTGTCGGACAAGCCGGGCGTACTTGCATCGCTCGCGAGCGTATTTGCTAAGAACGATGTGTCGCTAAAAACCGTGCTTCAGTTCGAGCAGTCCACAGGCAAGGGTGGCGTTTCGGAAATTACTTTCGTTACGCATAGCGCACATGAGTTGGATCTTCAAAATGCCATCAAGGAAGTTTCCGCGCTCGATTGTGTGCATGCTGTTGAGAGCATCATCCGCGTAGAAGAATAACAATATCAAAAAGATGCCATCTTGCGCTTGCAGGACGGCATCTTTTTAATAAAACAAAATACTTGGTTTATTTGGGAGGCAAAAATGAGGGTTGATCTACTTAAAGGCATACTGGCCGGCGTTTCGATATCCCTCGGAGGGATATTGTATCTTTCATGTGATCCTATCCTTGGCGCATTTGTTTTCCCTTTCGGGCTACTGTGCATCTACTATTTCGGCTGGAATCTCTACACGGGTAGATGTTGCAGGCTTGTGTTTGAGCCGCCGTCATACTTTCGTGTAATCATGCTTGCATGGGTGGGTAATCTCATCGCTACCGTTTCGATGGGATATCTCGTTCGCACCACGGGAATGCCGCTCATCGAAAAAGCTTTGGAAATTTCGATGTACAAGCTCTCGCATGGGCATTTTGCCGCGTTTATACTATCCGTGCTGTGCGGCTTTAACCTTAGCGTCGCGGTGATGAGCTATCCTGCCAAAACCTCTGACTTCGGTAGGATTTTCACGGTATTCCTCCCCGTTGCAACGCTGATACTCGCGAACTTCGAACATGTAGTAACGAATATGTTTTTCTTCTCGTTGGCTGATGTGTGGGACGCAAAGGCAATCCTATATACCGCCATATACACCGTGGGCAATTTCTTGGGCTGTTGTACGATTCCGCTCATCATGCGCACAATACAGCGCTTGCAGGAGAAGAAAGCAGCGGAACCGCTTGATCCACAGGTCAGTTCATAATCCATATCATAAAATTGAGATATCCTGCGAATGTAAGCCATAATAAATATGGGATTTGTAGTAGCGCGGCTTTCGGGTCGATGCGGTAAAACAGCAATATCATCAGCACCACAAGCGCATAGAGAAGTACCAACCAAATAAAGGCCAGGCCAAACATACCGAGCCCGAAGAAAATCGGTGTCCAAAGAAAATTAACGATTAGCTGTGCGCGATAAACTCGCAGTGCACGGCGCTTATCATCCATGCTTGCGCTCGATGTGCCTATAAGATAGCTCGATATACCCATCAATATGTATAGTATCGTCCACGCGATGGGGAAAACTATCGGCGGCGGTGATAGTGGCGGCGTTTCTATCGTGCCGTATATATCGGTGTTGACGAGCATACCAACGAGCATACCGCCTATCAGCGGCACGGCTATATGCATAAGCAGGTGTTTCCAATTTATCTTTTTCATGACACATACCCCTTTCGATTCACTATTCATACGAGTAGTATATGCCACGATTCAGTTATTTACGCCAAAAAAATAGGGGTGATATGCACCCCCGAAAGAATCCACCAAAATCATTCCAATATCAAATCAATAGTTTTCGTAATGTCACCCTCTATGAGAATCGCATTGTTGATTATCTCCTCCGGGCAATGAGCATCATCGAGGTTTATGCATGCGTACACCGCATCATCATGCGAATGAGTTAAACGCCAAAATGGATACTTGATGATCTTTGGCGTGTTATAGCCTATGCCAAGTTCGAGATAGAGTATCTTTGTTGCCTTGTATTTTTCAAAGAATGCCTCGCAATTTTTGCGGTTGGTGCGCCACTTGTCATCCTCAACGAAGGTTTTATCCTTCCTAAGGTTGGGTACCAACTTTTCACCGCATTTCGGGCAACGTGGTATGAGCGATGCATCTACCTTCATGTCCTTTTGCTCGCGCATCATATTCTCCACCCATGTGCGATTGGGGTAGAGCACATCATGGCATGGTACACAGCATTGAAACAGCCCATAATCGCCCTGTGTCGGGAAAACCAGCTCATCATCAAAGCCATTGTCGAAAAAAAGATGGTCAACATTCGTTGTAAGTACGTAATGCGGCTTCTTGGATACGATGCGGTGCAGTTTCTTATACACCTCTCTATCCTGCTCGAGATATCTGTTTACATAGATGTGCCTGCTCCACCACGCATAGCTTTCTTCATCCGTCTCGAATGGGTAGAAACCGCCCGAGTAGATGTCCGTAAGGCCGTACTTTTCATGGAAATCGCTGAAATGGCGCATGAAGCGTTCGCCGGTGTAACTATGGCCGGCAGCTGCTGACAGCCCGGACCCCGCGCCGACAATTATCGCGTCCGCATCCTTAATGGCCCTGGATAAGCCTTGCGCGTCATCCGAGTAGCGTTTTGTAGAGGTTGAGGTCGACATCTTTGAAAACATTGAAAACCACCTTTATCTCATTATTATTTTCACTTAAAACTCCCTGCACGGTATTCACAGCTATTTCGGCCGCACGCGCATTGGGGAAATGAAATTCACCCGTTGATATGCAACAAAATGCTATCGATTCCATTTTTAGCTCGATAGCAAGTTGTAAACAGTTTCGGTAGCACATCTCTAATAGCTTTTCGTGCATCTTCGTAAGATCGCCATACACGATAGGCCCAACGGTGTGGATTACATGCTTGGACGGTAAATTGTACGCGCCCGTGCACTTCGCCTGCCCCGTTTGTTCCAGGCTACCTTGCTCACGCATAATATTATGGCATTCAAGGCGCAATTGTACGCCTGCAAATGTGTGTATCGCATTGTCGATGCATTTGTGAAGTGGATGGAAACACCCAAGCATCCTATCGTTAGCCGCATTCACAATCGCATCCGCGGCCAAAGTTGTTATGTCGCCTTGGAATATGTAGATGTTATCCCTTACCGGGGTGAGATCATCGATGTTGACGATGCCGCGCCGCCTTATCATCACCCCAAGGAAGATGTCCTGCTCGCGTAAAAATTCCTCGTCGATGGGCTCTGGCTTGCGCACATTCACAAGCGCCCGAAAAAGATCAAACCCCGAAAGGGAGGAGAAAGGCATCTCCCCCATTTCGAGGTTAAGATAGTCTATTAAATATTGTAGGCGATCGATCATACTTATGTACCCTCGCTCTTAGCCTCCTTAGGAACAGATAATGAGCACTTAGACGATATAGCACCGAAATTGCAACTGCGTTTACAATCGCCGCATCTTATGCACTCTGCACTGTTTATATCCTTGGTTACGGCCACGTTCATCTTACATGCTTTTTCGCATGCACCGCATGATACGCACTTTGCCTGATCTAAATTGAGCTTATATATGCTCACCTTATTAAATAGCGCATAGAATGCACCCAACGGGCAAAGATACTTGCAAAACGGCCTGTAGATGAACACGCTCAAGGCGATGATCGCCACGAGCACGAATAGCTTCCAGCTAAAAAGAGCACCTACGAGTCCACGCAAATTTTCATTGAGCGATAGTAGCGGCACGCCGCCAAATAATGTACCTGACGGGCAAATCCATTTGCAAAAGAAGGGTTCGCCAAGGCCGTATGCATCGGTTAAAAATATGGGAAACAGCACAACGAACAATGCAAGTATGGCGTATTTTAGCCATCTTAGCAGTTTATCGGGCTTTTTAGGCACTGTTATCTTTGGTGATTTAATTTTATACAGTAAATCCTGCACAAGCCCGAAAGGACATAGAAACGCGCACACAAGGCGCCCCATCGTTACGCCGAAAAGTATGAGAATACCAAGCACGTAGTAGCTTATGAAGGTACCTCGGCGGCTTAAAACCGCCTGCAAAGAACCTATCGGACATGAACCGAGAGCGCCGGGGCATGAATAGCAATTCAGCCCCGGTACGCACATAAACTTCGCATTGCCTTGGTATATCTTACCCGTAATAAAACCTATTACATAACCATTGGTGATGGCGGCGAAAGCGGCTTGAAAAATATGGCGTCTGTTATTCTTATTCTTCATAGCCCTCACCCTATCCCAATGCATTCAAGGCATATTCTTATGGATTTGTTGAGCACAGACATATGCTCGCCCGTGAGTATACCTATTATCACCATCGCTACGCCAAGAATGCAAAGTGCAATTGTGATGTACGAAATACTCGCGTTTTTCATTAGCTCAACAGTTCCATGTGATACTCAGCCGCTGCGATATAGTAGCTAACGGGATCGCCGGGCGCGCCTACGATGGGTTCGCCAAACACGTTTCCTGCGCTATCTACAAACACGGTGGTGGGGAAAGCGGTTACGCTGGATAGGAAGCCGCTTCTTATCTCGTCGCTGGGGTAGATGGAGTCAAAGTTGCAGCCATTCTCCGCAAGAATCTGCAATGCAAGGTCGGTTTCCGATGCGCCATCCTCGCAAATGCCGAGTACGTTTACGTTAATGGGCAAAGCCTGGTATACTTCTTCAAGCTCATTCATCTCATCGATGCAAGGGGGGCACCACGTAGCCCATACGTTTACCATTGTCATCGCATATTCGGAGAAAACGGCATCCGTTACTTCGTTACCGTAAACCGAACCTGTGGAAAAGCTTCCAAAGGGTACGCCGTCGGTTGCTGTGCCGAGCACAACTCCTTCGGGAGGTAGGCTCTCATCATCGCCGCCGGCAATGGGTTCTTCCATCATCGTGTCGCCGGGGTCGCTTTGTTGCATTATGTCGTCATCATCGCTGGGGCCGGTGACGGAATCGAACTGGCCACCTAGGTCGGGCATTTCGATGTCGCCGGCGTCCTCGGCATCCTCAAGGCCCTGCGCCAAATTTTCAAGCGCGGATGAGGATTCATCCTCCTCGGAAGAGCCGCAAGCAACGGCAAACAAAGAGAGTAGCAGAACGAGTGTTAGGCAGAGTAACTTTTTCATGGTGAAATTCCCCTTTCATTATATGCACGTGAATTGATTTTACTATCTTGCTCGCTGCATTCAAAATAGTATGAATGCATTTACTAAGCAAGAAAGCATGATGCATATCTAGATAGTAACCACACTATCTGATGTATTTTAAATTTTATATTATCATAAGAATTATGTCAATACAGGCAGAAACAAAAGGGGCCCGTGTCGTCGGGTAACAACACGGGCAAAGAAACGGAAATAAAGGATAAGACTCGCAGTAAGCTTGTCTCCACTACGCATATTTAACAACGGGTTGCGAAAGAAAATTACCCCGTTTTATCCTAAAAAAGAGGGTTAAAGTTTAGAAAATGCGAGCAATTGTCACAAAAAACAATCGAATATATCCAAACTCTCCTGTCATATTTTGTATAACGAAAGGGTGATATATTCTACAATATTTCTTGCGCCAAGCTGTGATTTTATTAGGGATTCTCTACATTTGTCGGCATAGCTTAACGCGCACTTTCACAATATATTATACTTAGTATTCCATATTTATCAGTAGTTGTCAACCTTTTTTGCCCATATTTTATTATATATTCGCACATCGCAATGTATGACAATCCACAAACAAAATTTGTGACTTAGCATGACTTTGTCTCAATGCGAAATTTCTCGAAAAATAGCTTGTTTATTTAGCGTTGAGCGAATCGATAGATTTTCAACACCACAAATTAAATTTATGTGAACGGGAAAATTAGATGCTTTGGACACGGGTGCTCATGCGGCAGATTTCAGCACCTTCTAAAGCTTTTGGCAAGAAAGCGAAAAAAAAGAATACTGATATTTACAACTTTCATTCACAAACGAATAGTATGCATGGTACAATGAATTATACAACATAATATAAGGGCGAAAGGAGTGTGCGAAAGATGGAAAGAAAGGTAGTGTTATTTATAGCTATGAGCCTTGATGGTTACATAGCGGACAGTACAGGTGACATATCATGGTTATCGGGCGAATGTGAAGGTGCGGACGACTTGGAGGATTATGCACAGTTCGAATCCACGATTGATACGGTAATCTTGGGTAGGGCTACATACGAGCAAGTAGCTTATGAACTCTCGCCCGATGTATGGCCATATGAGAAGTTTTCGTCCTATGTGTTTACGCACAAAAAATTCGAACCGCGCGAAGGCGTTGAATTTATAGATGCGGACATATGCGAGTTCGTGGGCGAGCTAAAGAAGAAGGAAGGGAAAAACATCTTCATTTGTGGAGGAGCATCGCTCGCATCTAAGCTTGTGGAAAATAAGATGGTGGATATTTACGACATTTCTATTATCCCCACTTTACTTGGTAAAGGTATAAAGCTTTTCAAGGAGCATGAAAGCCGCTTTCCGCTTCATCTTTGCGATTATTCTGCTAAGAACGGTATAGTGCGTTTGCAATACACCAATAGATAAAGGAGACTGTCATGAGAGAAAAATCCATGAAACCCGTAAAGGAAGCAAAACCAAAAAGATTATCCTCTAAAATCAATCTACTTATAAGTATAACCGTAGCGGCTGTTATCCTAGTGATGGTTGGATTTACCTACTTCGAATCGTCAAGCTTAGTTACACAGCTTTTGGCGGATCAGTGCGCGGACGGTACCAAGCTTCTACAAGCCTCCATGGTGACAGGCGCATACGAAACGGACGAACAGCGCACCGCCCTTCTCGATAGTTTGAAGGCATCCACCGGCAATGAGTACACCATATTTGACGGTGATGTGCGCGCAAGCACCACAATCATCGTGGATGGTGAACGTGCGGTGGGCAGTAAACTAAGCCAAGAAATATCGGATATTGTAATTGGGAATAATAAAAGCTATGTCGGCACGGCAGATATTCTCGGTACGGATCATCTATGTGCCTATGTTCCATATGTGGATGCATCGGGCAATGTAATCGGCGTGCTATTTAGCGGCATTGCGAGCGAGCAGTTGCAAGGCCAAATCAATTTTGCCGTACTTCTCTCGGCGATAACGGGCGCGGTGATGCTTATAGTAGCACTCGTGATAAGTCGCCTATACCTAAGGAAAAAGCTAACCGTGCCGCTGATGAGCACAGTTGCCGCGGCAAACAATATTGCACAGGGCGATTTCAACTTTACGCTTGAAAGCAGCAGTAACGATGAAATAGGCCAGATGGCGGATGCATTTTCGCGCATGAGGGAGAAGCTAACCACCCTCAACCTGGATATCGTAAACGTTCTTGGCCGCCTGGCAGGTGGCGATTGGACATGCAAGCTCGAACATCCCGATATCTATGTGGGGCAGTGGGAGAAACTGCGTAGCTCCATCGATGAAATGCTCATCCGCGTACATGATGCACTCGTACAGGTAGATGCCGCGGCAGGCGAAATCGCCGCAAATGCCGACCAGGTGGCACTCGGTGCAACATCGCTTGCATACGGTGCGGTTGCGCAATCCGAAAGCGTGGATAAGCTATCGGTAACGCTTGGGCATATATCCGAACGAGTACAGCAAAACTCGGGCAATGCTAAGCTTGCAAGTGGCTTTGCGAGCGAATCCAAGCACGTTAGCAAATCGACATTCGCACACATGAACACGCTTTCCAAAGCGATGAGCGAAATTTCCGAAACATCGGATAATATCGGCAAGATCGTTAAATCCATCGATGAAATTGCCTTCCAAACCAACATACTCGCGCTTAATGCCGCCGTTGAGGCCGCGAGGGCAGGCGAGGCAGGCAAGGGCTTTGCCGTGGTTGCGGATGAAGTTAGAAACCTCGCACAAAAATCCGCCGAAGCCGCCGCCGTTACCACAGAGCTTATCGATAAAACTCGCTCACTCATCGATGCAGGCGTGCAGGCGACCGGCGATGCGAACAAATCCTTCACCGACCTTGCTAAAAAGGTTAATGACATGACAGAAGTGGTTGAGGACATCTCAGAAGCAACGAGCGAGCAGGCCACGAGCATCGTGGATACCACCGCCGGCATCGACAGCATCTCAACCGTTGTGCAGAACAATAGCGCAACAAGCGAAGAGAGCGCCGCCGCCAGCCAAGAACTGTCGAACCAGGCAGGGGATCTTCGCGCGCTGGTTGCAAGGTTTAAACTGTAGGACATAAGGCGGCTATACTCGATAAAACAAATAAAAAAAAATGCCTATGGATTTGCAATGCACCCATAGGCATTTTTGTTGCACTTATGTTGGTTCTACTTAAAAAACTTTTGTCCACCCGAAAGATTGCGTACATCCTTGAAGCCGCTGTTGATGAGTATGTTCTGCGCGGCATTGCCCGTAACGCCCTTGTTGCAGTATGTAACGGTTAGCTTATCTTTGTCGAGCGAGGAGATGTCGCCGCGAAGCTTCGCCTGCGGAATGTTCACCGCGTGGAGAACTGCCCCCTTGTTTTCAAAGTCGGACGGACTGCGCGCATCGATGATTTGCACATCCTCGGTCGCTCTTAGCTCTTCGCCCGTGATGAGCGGCCGCCCATTGTTGATGGCATTGTCGAGTATCATGCCCGTGTAGTGCACAGGGTCCTTCGTGGTTGAAAATGGCGGCGCATATGCTAAGTCGAGGTGGAACAGTTCGTCCACAGTTGCACCATAGGTGATCAGCGTGGCGAACACGTCCACACGCTTGTCAACGCCCTCCTGCCCTATTATCTGTGCGCCAAGAAGGCGGCCTGTGCTCTTATCGGCTATCGCTTTAATAACCATCTCTTTGCCGCCCAAATATTCGGGCTTATTGGGCTTTATGTTGTGGCAAACCACGCAATCGAAACCTTCTTGCGCGGCTTCCTTTTCGCTTAGCCCGGTTGATGCAATGGCCAAATCAAACACCTTGAATATCCCCGTGGAGAGGTTTCCTTTGTACTCAAGCTTTCCGCCCGTGATGGCATCGCCGGCGATACGCCCCGTCTTGTTTGCGGTGCTTCCAAGCGGCCTATATACAGGCTTTTTTGTTATCGCCGAGAAGGTTTCGATGCAATCGCCGCATGCAAATATATTATCGATGTTTGTGCGCATTTTTCCATCAACCTTGATGGCTTTCGTTATGCCAAGCTCTACCCCTGCACTTTGGGCGAGCGCGGTGTTGGGGCGTACTCCGGTGGATAGAACCACCATGTCCGCCGATAGCTTTTCGCCATTGGATAGCGTAACTTCGCCCTTTCCTATGCTCGTGATAGAGCATCCCTTCTTAATTTTTACGCCCTTGGATGTAAGCGCCTTTTCAAGATGCTGTGCCATGTCATCATCGAGATTGGGGGTGATTTTGTTTGCAATTTCCACAACCGTCACGTCGATGCCGATGTTCGTCAGGTTTTCGAGCACCTCAAACCCTATAAAGCCCGTCCCCGCGATTACAGCAGTTTTAGGGGAAGAATCGTCGATGAACTTCCTTATGGATATCGCATCACCTATGTTTCTAAGGAAGAACACATTATCGCTCTGCATCCCATCGATGGTGGGCTTAAAGGGGCTCGCACCCGTTGCGAAAACCAAAACATCGTAGCTGTCCGTGAAGGTTTCGCCGCTACCAAGATCCTTCACAGTGATGGTTTGCGCCTTCGAGTCAACGCTTAGCACCTCATGCCCCGTCTTTATATCTATGTTGTATTTCTTTTTGAAGAATGCCCCGTCGCGCGGTGTGAGCGTGGATACATCTTCCACTTCTTTGCCGATATAATACGGCATACCGCAACCCGAATACGATATGAAGCGATCCTTCTCGTATATGGTGATGCTCGCCGATTCGTCGTTCCTTCTCGCTTTCGCCGCCGCCGATGTACCTGCCGCAACCGCACCTATGATGATTATTTTCATAATACAATTCCTCCCAAATATCAAATTATTTTGATATGTATATTTTATTACACCATTGTACCCATGTCAACACGATGTATAGTAAATTTTTTGTGATAAAACAAAAAAATATATCCATATAGAATCGATATAAACTGGAAATTTACGGCGAATGGGCTTCACAAAACTAAAATATAATGTTATAATCTTTGCAAATATAGTAACTTGCGCAAAGACAGATCTATACATCGCAAGTTGGATTATCATTGCAAAGGCCGCTATACGAACCAACAAAAATAAGGAGAAAAAAGAAGATGGATTACGCAAAGGAAAGCCTACGTTTACACGAGGAGTGGAAGGGCAAAATCG
>CAYJPI010000012.1:0-15312 GCA_964372005.1 uncultured Oscillospiraceae bacterium
CCTTGCCCGAGCAGAGCATACCATCGCTCTTTTCGCCGCGCATCACAGTGGATGAGATGGTGTACCCACCCGGAAGCGTAGCGCCGGGCAATGCCACGGGTGTAAGCATACCTTCTTTTACATTGGGCGCGCCGCATACGATGGAGCGCGTGAAGCCTTCGCCCGCATCCACCTCGCATACATGCAAATGGTCGGAGTTGGGGTGATCCTTCGAGGAAAGAACCTTTCCTATTACAACGCCGGAAACACCGGGCATTTCGTCCACTACTTCGGCTATCTCAAAGCCGCGCCACATCATCTTTTCCACGAATTCATCGTGGGTTACATTATAGTTTACATATTCTTTTAACCATGATAGGGGTAATTTCATTGTTGCTTCCTCCCTTTCTTAGAATTGACGCAAGAAGCGTGCATCGTTTTCATACTCGAGGCGAATGTCCGTGATACCATACTTTAGCGATGTAACACGATCAACGCCGAGGCCGAATGCAAACGCCGTCCACTCATGCGGATCAAGGCCGCAATTTTCGATTTCATGCGGATTGGTTACGCCACAACCGAGTATTTCGAGCCAGCCCGTGCCCTTGCACACGCGGCAACCTTTGCCATCACAAAGCGTGCAGGAGATATCCATCTCGGCGGAAGGCTCGGTGAAGGGGAAGTAGCTCGGACGGAAGCGTGTTTTAACATGCTCGCCGAACACCGCATGAACGAATGCATTGAGCGTGCCCTTCAAATCCGCGAGGGTGATGTTTTTGTCAACAACAAGGCCTTCCATCTGCATGAAGATGGGCGAGTGCGATGCATCCACCTCATCAACGCGGAAACAGCGGCCGGGCACAACGATGCGAAACGGCGGTTCCATGGTGGTGAGTGCGCGTACTTCGCAGGGCGATGTGTGCGTTCTAAGAACCACGCTGTCGCTTACATAGAAGGTATCCTGCATATCGCGAGCGGGATGATCCTTGGGAAGGTTAAGCATGGTGAAGTTGTAATCATCAAGCTCAACTTCGGGCCCGTCAAATGTGGTGAACCCAAGGCCGACGAGCGCATCACGAATTTCGCGATATGTTTGCGTCATCGGATGAATGCGGCCGCGCGGCAAAACACGCTTGCCGGGTTCGGTAACATCGATGGTTTCGGCGAGGAAACGCTTTTCGCGCTCCGCGCTTTCAAGCTTGGCTTGAGCTTCATTGATGGCGCTTTCAATCTCCGCCTTGATGACGTTTGCCTTTTGGCCAACCTTAGCACGCTCTTCCTTTTCGAGCTTGCCCATCTCGCGAAGTATGCCCGTGAGCTGTCCGTTTCGGCCGAGCACGGAGATTTTGAGGGCTTCGAGCGCGTCCTTGTCATTAGCTTGTTTGAGTGACGCCTTCGCCTCGGCGAGAATAGCATCCAGTTTTTGCAGCATAAAAGTTCCTCCTTCGGTGCTTTGCAATATTAACCTTCGGATAATCGGTAAATAATGGATAATCCGAAAAAACAAAAAGGCGCAACTCGTCACATGGGACGAAGTGCGCCTGTCGTGGTACCACCCTTGTTTCGTTGCACAAAGATGCGCAACCTTGCTTTAGGCTGTATCGTGCCTTACACGCCGCAAACTACCCACCCATAAAAGGGCTTCACCCACGGTCGCTCGGGAGGGAAAGGGATTGATGTAATCTCATGCATCGGCCGCTTCCAGCACGGGATAATTAACCCCACACGGCCTTCTCTTTAGATGTTGAAACTACGCCCGTCTCCGTTAACGCGATCTATTTGTTGTTCCACCGAAACACAGCGGAACAGTTCCACGATATTTTAGCATGTGCATCGTGAAAATGCAAGGGAAATCACCATAAACTACTTCATTTTCATGGGTAGTTTCGTTCTAAACACGCCATCGCGGTTGAAGTATGCAAGCTGAACCGCAGGCGGTGTTGGGATTGAGCATATCTCGCCCACGCCCTTCGCGCCATATGCAAGCGCACGCCCTTTGCTGTTCGCCTGCGCCTCTTCGCCCTCATGAATGCCTATGATGATGGATTCGATGGGGGGAACATCGGTGGATCTAAGTAGGCCGAGCTTACCGTATTTCGCTGTGGGAACACCGTCTTTTAGCGGAAAATCTTCCGTGAGCGCATACCCGAGGCTCATCACTACGCCGCCCTCTATCTGCCCCTTGAGCGCTATGGGGTTCACTGCCTTGCCCACATCATGCGCGGCGATTACACGCTCTACATTGCCGCTCTCGTCAAGCAAAACAACCTGCGTGGCATAGCCATATGCCACGTGGCTTACGGGGTTTTTCTTGCCGCAATTCATCTTATCGGTTTCGCTTGAATATTCGCCGAGGAAAGATTGGCCGTTTAATTCGCATAGATGGCCGCCTACCTCATCGAGTGCGACTTTAAGCTTTTCGGCGGCGCGGATGGTCGCCTCGCCCGTGAACACCGTCTGCCTCGATGCGGTGGTGTTGCCCGAGTCGGGCGCTTTATGCGTATCGGGTGCGGCATAGATGAATCTGTCCGCGCTCAAGCCGGTGGCTTCGGCGGCCATTTGCAATTGTACCGTGCCCATGCCTTGGCCTATGCAAGCCGCAGAGCTTCGAAGTACTACTTTGCCGTTTTCAACATCGAGCCGCGCGCGTCCCGTATCGGGGATGCCAACGCCAAGGCCGCTGTTCTTCATCGCGCAGGCGATGCCGGCCTCGGGGCGTTCCTTCATTATATCTTCAACGGCGAGCAAGGTTTCATACAGCCTTGTTGTTTCATCCGCGATCTGTCCGTTTGGCAATACCTGCCCCGGCCTTATTGCATTTCGCAAGCGCATTTCATAGGGCGATATGCCAACTTTGCGTGCAAGCTCGTTGATGTTACACTCGGTAGCGAAACAACTTTGTGTAACGCCAAAACCGCGGAATGCACCTGCAGGCGGATTATTGGTGTACACCGCCTTGCCATCGATATAAATATTTGAATAATTATACGGTCCTGCCGCATGCGTACAGGCGCGCTGTAATACGGGCCCACCCAAGGATGCATACGCGCCCGTATCCGCTACGATGGTAGCCTTCATGGCGGTGAGTATGCCGTTTTTGTCGCAACCGGTGGTGAACTCCATTTCCATCGCATGGCGTTTGGGGTGGATGCGGATACTCTCCTCGCGAGATAGCGTCACCTTTACGGGTGCGCCCGTCTTCATCGCAAGAAGTGCCGCATGGTGCTGAACGCTCATGTCCTCCTTGCCGCCGAAACCGCCGCCCACCATCATCGCCGTAACGCGAACGCGGCTATGAGCTATACCGAGAGTGTCCGCGCATTCATGCTGTGTTTGGTATATGCCCTGGTCGCCCGAGAAGATCCTTAAATCATAAGTGCCGTCCGCCTCGGGATCGAGCGCGGCAGGTAGCGCCACTGCGCATTCCGGCTCAAGGAATGCATGCTCGGTGAATGGCGTTGAATATTTATGCGTGACGACATGTGCACTCGCCGAGAGTGCCGCATCGGCATCGCCGAGAGAGAGTATTTCGTGCTTCAAGCAATTGTCGCGCTCGTCATGCACGCGAGGAGCGCCATCCTTTAGGGCTTCCTCTGGGCTTGTGATGGGAGGGAGCACCTCATATGTGGCAATGACGGCCGCTTTCGCCTCGCGAAGTGCCGCCTTCGATGTGGCCGCCACGAGCGCAACCGCATCGCCGATGGTATGCACGAGGTTACCCTCCTCGATTAACACATCCCAATCCTGAACGATATGGCCTATCTTCTTATGCCCCTCGATATCCTTGGCGGTTAGCACGCATACAACGCCTTCAACTTCCTTCGCCTTGGACACATCGAGCGATGTGAGCCTTCCGCGCGCACATGTCACACGCACGGCCGAACCGTAGAGCATGCCCGGCAGAAGGATATCGTCGGCATACTTCGCCTCGCCCAATGCCTTTTCGATGGCATCAACCCTGCGAAGCGATTGCCCCAAGGATGGGTTATCACAGTCAGCCTTCTCGATCACGCCATCGCGAAGCCATTTCGCCGCAAGCAAAATGGCCTCCTCGATGCGCGCATAGCCCGTGCATCTACAGATGTTGTAGCGTATGGCCTTCTTTACATCCGATGGGGTGGGGAGAGGGTACACATTCAAAAGTGCTTTCGCGCTTATTAGCATACCCGGTATGCAAAAGCCGCATTGAACCGCCCCAACGCGTGCGAATGCCTCCGCATACACTTCCTTTTCAAAGGGTGTAAATCCCTCCACTGTTTCGATGTGCTTTCCTGCCATGCGATCCGTTTCGCGCACGCAGATGCGAGCGGTTTTACCGTCCACAAGCACCATGCATGTTCCGCAAGCGCCTTCCTTACAGCCATTCTTAACGCTCGTTAGGCGCAATGTATCGCGAAGATAGTCGAGCACATTCATATTTTGCGGCGCTTCCACTTCGCGCCCGTTCACCTTAAATCTTACCATCGTTCACTCACCTTTATATTGTTCTTACAGGAGATACGAGTATTTTCCTTGCACTGCTTCGAGTATGCGCTCGATATCTGCATCGATTGCTTGCTTTTTGAGTTCGATTTCTCCTTCGATCTCGGGAAGCCTTACGAGGAAAGAATTCTCCTTGATGAACATGAAACCGTAATTTTCGCTTTCCTCAAAATCAGCTCTATCATGGAATAATGTGAGTTTTTCCTTATAGGGTGCACTGTCATACGGGCAGAACGATGTGCAGTTTCCGCATTCGTTGCAAAGCCGCTCGATGTGCACTATCTGGCGCGAGCGCATCGACTCAACCTCGATGGCGATATTCGCACGGTTCGGGCATACCGATACACAGCATTCACAGCTCGTGTGGCATTGCAAGCAACGGTCGCACTCTGTACGCGCATTGACATAGCCCTTTAGCATTCCATCCTTCTTGCGGCAAGCTTCGGCATTCGGTTTCGCGCAATCGGGTATGTTTGCTTCGCGCACTTCGCCTAGGATATGGTCGGTAGCCTTTCTCGCGTCGGCGATACATTCCACCACGGTGGATGGGCCACGCATAGCATCACCGATTACATAGATGCCCGATGCGCTCGACTCGAGGCTGTCTGCGTTGACAAGCGCCCTGCCGTTTTCGCCGATAGCTACCGCATTTTGTTCAAACACTTCCGCTTCAACCTTTTCGCCCACAGCCGCAACGAGTGTATCGCAGGGGTAGGAGATCTTTTCGCCGGTTGCTACGGGTGCACGGCGGCCGCTTTCGTCGGGATCGCCGAGCTTCATCACTTCGCACTCGAGCATACCATCCGCGAGAGATAGCGGTGCGCGCAATTCGATGAACTTCACGCCATCCTTTTTGGCAAGCTCAAGCTCTTCAAGATCAGCAGGCATGTAGCGCATGTTCCTACGATATACTATGGATACATTCTTCACGCCATGTGCACGCTTTGCGGCACGTGCGGCATCCATCGCGGTGTTTCCGCCGCCGACTATAATAACATTCTCGCCAAGCTCGCACATCGTGCCCGATTTTAGCTTTTCGAGGAAGGTGAGCACATTCAATGCTTCTCCGTTTTGCAAGCGTAGAGTGCCGCCCTTCCATGCACCCACGGCATAAAGTACGTAGTCGTAGCCCATTTCGCGAAGCGTCTTGGCATCGGGAGCGGCCTTGCCAAGCTCAAACTTAACGCCCATCTTGCGCACGAGCTGTATGTCGCGGTCGATAGCATGGTCGCTGATGCGGAATGCAGGTATAACATGGCGCACTATGCCGCCCATGCTTTCACGCTTTTCAAACACTGTAACCGGCATCCCTGCGCGCGCGAGGAAGTAGCTCGCCGCAAGGCCTGCGGGGCCGCCGCCGACGACGGCTACACGCTTGTTCCTAAGCATGGTGGGCGCTTCGATCTCGCCGATGAGCGCTTCCATGCCTCCACGTGCCGCCTCGAGCTTCGCGTTTCTGATATGCACGCTTTCATCGTAGAAGCGACGTGTGCAACCCGTCATGCATGGATGCGAGCAGATCTTACCCGTGATGAACGGTAGGGGGTTCTTTTGGGTGATAACGCGAAGCGCCTCCAAGCACTTACCCTGTCCCACCAATTCAACATAGGCAGGGATATCCTGGTTTATTGGGCATGTTTCTTTGCACGGCGCGATGAAGCACTCCGTCAAAGGCACTTTCTTACCCTTGAGCTTGCGCGGTGGTTCGGGCTTGATGGGCTTTATGTGGTGGAGGTTCGAATGTGCGCGCGCACTCAAATGATGCACCTTGCCAACGTTCACGCCCTTGAAGGGCACATATTCTTCCTTGGAAAGAAGCTCGGCGAGTTGAAGGAATCTTTGATAGCCGCCCGGCTTGAGCGCGGTGGTAGCGACGGTAATAGGCCAAATGCCGCTGTTGAAAAGCGGTACGATATTGAATGCATCCGCGCCGCCCGAGAATGACAAGGGTAAGTGCCCATCGAATTGGGTTGCGAAGCGATTCGCCATCTCTATCGTGAGGGGGTATAGCGACCTTCCGCTCATGTACATCTCCTGGCTTGGGAGTTCGCCGGCCTTAACATCCACGGGGAAGGTGTTGGAAAGCTTTAAGCCGAAAGCCAAGCCTTTCTCATCAGCGATAAGGCGAAGGCGCTTTATCATGGCTACGGCATCTTGATACTGCAAATCGGCCTTGAAATGATGATCGTCGAACGCGATATAATCGTAGCCCATCTTATCTAGGGTTTCGCGTGCGGTGCTGTAGCCAAGTATGGTGGGGTTACACTTTACATAGGTGTTAAGCTTCTTCTCGGTGAGAAGATATGCCGCAATCCTTTCGATTTCCTGCGGAGGACAGCCATGCAATGTGGATAATGTGATGGATGTACATACATGCGGTGATATCCCCTCTACATATGCCGCATCCACGGTTTCAAAAAGGTCGATATTGTCAAGAAGCCACTTCTTACATTCGATGAAGGCAGGTGTGTTTGTGGCATCCTTCATTCCCTCGATGAACCCGTCTATCTTCTCGGTGGTGATGCCGGCGTAATCGTAGCCCACACTCATATTAAATATGAAGCCGTCTTCTCCGCCGATGGAGAATTCGCGTGCCATAAGCTTTAGCAAGAACCACGCTTTTACATATTCCTCGAATGCTTGGGGAACGGTAAGTTCGGTTGACCATTCGCAGTTGTAACCCTCGTCATCCGCCTTTATGCAGGGGCGCGGCACGCATTTTGCAAGATCCTCACCATCAATAACCTGAACGGTTTTAAGTTCAAAGAATCTCGCGCCGGCATAGTACGATGCGGCGATGTTGCCGGCAAGCTGAGTATGCGGCCCTGCGGCAGGGCCGAAGGGTGTTTCGAGCTTCTCCGAAAAAATCGGGAGGGTAAGATTCTTATCCGCGATAAACGGGCGTTCTACTCCGAACACGCTTTTCGATTCGCGTGCCTCGCAAAGCATGGATTTAACCAAGTGCGAAAATGGGGCAGGTGTCATTTTTTCAGGCATGGTATGTATCTTCCTTTCGTAATGTTTGTTTATTTTACTCCGAGCGAATCCCAAAGAAGTTTGGATTGCTCCTTCGTTTTTGCATATACTTCCGCCTCGTCGCATGTTAGAACGACCTTATCCTTCATGATGATTTCGCCATTTACCACGGTGTGGATACACTCCTTACCGGAAAGGCCGAACATCATATGCCCGTCTATATTTGCATGCGAGAAGGGGGTGTATGGGCGATAGTCGAACACCGCGATGTCACCGAGTGCGCCCGGCTCGAGGGTACCAACGGGCTTACTTGTAGAGCGGCTTACTATATTCGCATTGCCGCTAAAGAGCATGGATGTGGTTTCCACCCAGCCTACATTGGGCATCTGCGCGTTATGCTTTTGTATGCCGTTTGCAACCTTTAAGCTCTCGAGCATGTCGTTCGTATAAGCATCTGTTCCAAGGCCCAAAAGTATTCCTTTAGCATATAAATCGAGTATTGGCGAACAGCCTACGGCATTGCCCATGTTGCTTTGGGGATTGTTAACCACCATGGTGTCGGTTTCCTTCAATATATCCATCTCCTTTTCGGTGAGGTGGATGCAATGTCCCGCAACGCTCTTTTCGCCTAGTATCCCATGCGAAAGCAAGCGTTCGACTGTGGTTGTGTTGTAATTATCGCGGCTGTCGATAACATCGTTAAGCCCTTCACATACGTGAATGTGGAAGCCTGCGTTACCGTCATTCGCCTTTACGCATGCTTCAAGCGTTTTGTCGCTCAATGTAAATGCGGCATGCAGGCCGAACATGGCCTTAATCATGTCATTGTTCTCATTCTTCGTGTATTCGATAAACGCCGCATTCTCTTTGATGGCCTCTTCGCATTTCTTCGCGCCGTCACGGTCGCTCACTTCGTAGCAAAGGTTTGTACGGATACCGAGTGTTTTTGCAACATCGGCGATGGCAAACAGGCTGCCTTCGATGTGGCCATAGCTCGCATGATGATCATAGAGCGTGGTGATGCCGTTGCGGATGCTATCAATATAGGTCATGTACGCACTCATGCGCGTTTGCTCGATGGTTAAGTGACGGTCGATATTCCACCACATTCCATCGAGTATTTCATAGAAGTTGTGGGGGTTGTAGTTGGGCATCGAAAGCCCACGCGCAAGCGCACTGTAGATGTGGCTGTGCACATTGATGAGCCCCGGCATGATTACGCCGCCGTGCGCATCAAGGAACTCCGCCTTGGGGTAGGCGCGTTGCATCGCATCCGTTTCGCCGACATCACGAATAAGGCCACCGCTTATCAAGACGGCGCCGTCCTCAAAATATGTCTGCCTTTCGTCCCTCGTAATCACCTTTCCGTTTCCTACCAATAACATGTGTGCTTCCTCCTTTTCTAATAAAAAAAACCGCTCTTCATGTGCTATGAAAAAACGGTGCTATGCGTAGATGTGTAGACATGCGCTGCATTGATAAACCGTCTTCTCGGCTCGCCCGTGCGTTGAAGCACTTCCTTGCAGCAATCCATCACCTTTTTATATTGTGCTTTTAATTCCTTGGTGCTATTATACCATATATATAGAAATTTGCAACCAAAAGAAGGGAGAAATAATAATATGTTCACAGCAAAATGGGAAACCGGAAAGTCTGATGCGGCCTTGGAACTACAAAAAAACGTATTTGTAGAGGAGCTTGAAAACGATATACAATCGATAGTTGACGGAAATGTGCCTTACTCAATGTATCTTCTGGTAAAAGAGGGCGATGACACCGTCGCAACGGGTAGATTGTACCCATCGAGCGAAGGATGCATCATCGACGGTGTGTGCGTTCGCAGTGATAAGCGCAACAAACGTTATGGTGATTTATGCATGAGGATGCTCCTTTTCAAGGCAGCATCGCTAACCGCCCCCATCGTGATGCATGGCGTAAACGAAGCACAATTAAAGTACTTTTCACGCTTTGGTTTCAAAAAAACTATTCAAACCGGGGAGCTATTTACCATAACCGTCGCACCGGAAGATGTGAAGTTATCCGATGCATGTGCCCGTGAGACATAATCGGCACATGCATATGTTATATAATAGTTCGAGCTTTTTCATCCAGAAAACTGTACAATTCTCATAAAGATTATGTAAATTCTGTTTTGCGATATAAATATTCTTTTTTTGCGAGGTTTTTCCCCTAAAATTCTTTGTAATTTGCTAATAAAATGATGTACTTTTTATAAAAAAAAGGGTGGTATTATATGTAAGGGTATGGTAGAATACTAATGAGCCAAAGGAAATATCTGTTACAATAACATATGCATTAGTGCATAAGCCGACAAAGAAAGGCAGAATTTTACAAAAATGGGATACTACTTGAACGAAACTGAACTTTACTACTTCAACGCAGGCACGAGCGCTTGTGCGTACGAGAGCCTTGGGGTACATAAGGTAACACGCGGAAAGAAGAGCGCATGGCGTTTTGCTGTATGGGCACCGAATGCACACGCCGTAAGTGTAATAGGCACGTTCAACGAATGGAATTCGTATTCGCATGCGATGTTTCCCATCGGTGCAACCGGCGTATGGCAGTGTCATATCCCCGAAGCCAAGCAGGGAGATTTGTATAAGTATGCGATAACCACGCCTTCCGGCGATGTAGCATTTAAGGCCGACCCTTATGCCGTTCGAAGCGAACTGCGCCCCGGCACAGCTTCCATGGTATGGGAACATGGTGATTTCACATGGACGGACGAAAAGCACTACGAGCGCTTTGATAAATACCCGAACCAGTTTGTGCGTCCCATGTCGATATATGAGGTACACTTGGGTTCCTTCCGCGATGGCGTGGATGACTTTAAGGATATGGCCATGCAAGTTGTCGATCATGCGGCGGACATGGGGTACACCCACATCGAACTTATGCCCATAATGGAGCATCCCCTCGATATGAGCTGGGGTTATCAGGTAACAGGCTACTACAGTGTAACATCACGCTTTGGTACACCGGAAGATTTGAAATTTTTCGTGAACCGCGCGCACAAAAAAGGCTTATCCGTGATACTCGACTGGGTTGGAGCGCATTTCCCGCGTGACGCGCACGGCCTTCGCATGTTTGACGGCACGCCGATATACGAGCATCCCGATCCGCTACGCGGCGAGCAACCGCAATGGGGAACCATGCTTTTTGACTATGGAAGAACGCAGGTTAGAAGCTTCCTCATGTCAAACATATTCTACTGGCTAAAGGAGTACCACTTTGACGGTATAAGGGTGGATGCGGTAAGCTGCATGCTATACCTTGATTACGGCAAGGAGGACAGTGAGTGGAGCGCTAACGAATATGGCGGCAACGAAAACCTCGATGCTATTGCATTCCTTCGTGATATGTGCAAGCGCGTTGGTTTGGAGCTTCCTCACCGCATACTCATCGCCGAGGAGAGCACGGCATTCCCCCTCATCACCATGCCGCCCGAAGAAGGCGGGCTCGGCTTCCACTTCAAGTGGAACATGGGCTTTATGAACGATATCCTCGAGTATATCTCTATGGATAGCCTATTTAGAAAGTGGCACCACAACAAGCTTACATTCTCCATGTTCTACGCATTTTCGGAGAATTATATACTGCCCTTCTCGCATGACGAGGTTGTGCACGGAAAGCACTCCATCATCGATCGTGCACCGGGCGATTACTGGTCGAAGTTCGCCCAAACGAGGCTTCTATACTCGTACCAATATGCGCACCCCGGCAAAAAGCTCAACTTTATGGGCAACGAATTCGGCCAATTCATCGAATGGGATTATGCCAAGGGGCTTGATTGGCTGCTACTTGAATACCCGGCACATGTGCAGATGAAGAACTACGTAAAAGCACTCAATGCCATGTATAAGCGCTACGGTGCACTCTACGAAAAGGATAATAGCTGGGATGGCTTTGAGTGGGTTACGGTGAACGACAGCGTTCATTCCGTGGCAAGCTTCATCCGCTACGGCAATGGCAAAAAGGCCATGCTATGCGTGTTTAACTTCACACCCGTGCCCTGGCCCGAATATAAGATGGGCATGCCTTTCCATGCAGAGCTTTCACCCGTTCTGAGTTCGGACGATCCCGAATACGGCGGAACGGGCGACTGGATGAACTCCACCCTTTCCACGGTAGACGGTGAATGGGACGGAAAGGCCCAACATGTAAACATCACATTGCCGCCCATGGGCGCAGCATTTTTCTCTATAAAACAAACAAAGAGCAAGGGAAGTGCCGCAAACCCGGATGGCGACATAACGGGATGCATATAAATCAGTTAGCAAAGGGAAAATTATGAATAAGGGGTGTGTAAATTGAGAAAAAAAAGAATTGTTGCTATGCTCCTCGCCGGTGGACAGGGAAGCCGCTTGGGTATTCTCACGTCAAATATGGCGAAACCGGCAGTGCCATTCGGAGGGAAATATCGAATTATCGATTTTCCGCTTTCGAATTGTGTAAACTCCGAGATTGATACCGTGGGCGTGCTCACGCAGTATCAACCGTTGGAGCTTAACTCCTACATCGGTAATGGCCAGCCTTGGGATCTTGACAGGAACTCGGGCGGCGCATTCGTTCTTCCTCCTTATGTTAAGGGGAAGAGCGGGCAGTGGTACTCGGGTACTGCCAATGCGATTTACCAGAACCGCAAGTTCGTAGATCAGTACGATCCGCAGTATGTTCTCATACTTTCGGGCGACCATATCTACAAGATGGACTATGCGGCTATGCTCGGCTTCCATATGGAGAAGAAGGCGACGGCCACAATTGCCGTGCTTAAAGTTCCCTTGGAAGAGGCACATCGTTTCGGCATAATGAATGCCGATGAAAGCGGCCGCATCACCGAGTTCCAAGAGAAGCCCAAAGAACCCAAGAGCAATCTTGCATCCATGGGTATCTACATATTCGATTGGGCAAAGCTAAAAGAGTACATGGAAAACGATAACGATGATGCCGGCTCGGGCAACGACTTCGGGCACGACATAATCCCCGCCATGCTCAATAGCGATGAGGGAATGTATGCCTACCCATTCGAAGGATACTGGAAGGATGTTGGAACAATCGGTTCGCTTTGGGAAGCCAACATGGACCTTTTGGAAGATCCACCGGCGCTCGATTTGCATGACCCTTCGTGGCGTATCTACAGCCGTAACCCCATCATGCCCCCTCACTGCACGGGCGAAAACGCCGTAGTTTCGCGCTCGTTCATCACCGAGGGATCGCAGGTGTATGGCACGGTAGAACACAGCGTTATTTTTGCGGGTTGCACAATTGAAGAAGGTGCGGTGGTTAAGGACAGTATCATCATGCCCGGAGCACGCATCTGCAAGGATGCAAAGGTGAACAAAGCAATAGTTGACGAACGCGCCGTAGTCGGTGCTCGCGCGATAGTAGGCGACGATCCCCTCCCCGGCATCGAAATTGACAATTCACTCACAGGCGACATTACGCTCGTGGGTTGCGATATGCAGATCCCCGAAGGTGCGAGCTTACCGCGCGGCCTCGTGGCAACCAAGGAAACGCTCGGCTACCTTTACAAAAAGGGAGGAGATGAAAAATGATCACGAATGCATTCGGTATCATATTGACCGGCGATAACAATATGCAACTCAAGGATCTCACGTTCTCACGTTCGGTTGCGGCTGTTCCATTTGGCGGGCGCTATCGTTGCGTGGACTTCATCCTTAGCTCCATGGTGAACACGGGCATTACAAATGTGGGCATCGTGGCACAGAAGAACTATCACTCGCTTATGGATCATCTCGGCTCGGGCAAAGAATGGGATTTGCATAGAAAGCGTGACGGCTTGTTCCTCCTTCCTCCTTTCGTAACGAAGGAGAACACAGGGCTTTATCGCGGCTCGGTTGAAGCACTAAAGAGCATATCGGGCTACATTAGAAGATGCACTCAACGCTATGTTGTGCTTGCAGGCTCGCATATTATATTCAACATGCCCTTTAACGATATGCTCGAGCAGCATATAAAATCGGGCGCGGACATCACGGTGATGTACACTCAGTCCGATTATCACAACCCCGAGGATCAGTTTAAGGACCTCAGGTTTGATATCGACAGTGTGTCCGGCAGAATACTCGATATGGAGTATAATGCCTATAGACCCAAATGGAAAAACCAAAGCTGCAATGTATTCATCATGGAGAAAAGCCTCCTAGAGTATCTCATCGAAGAGGCAGTGGCACATGCGCGCTATCGCTTTAACCGCGACATACTTCTTCGCAATGTGAACACGCTCAAGATGTACGGCTATCGTTACAATGGATATGTTGCAAAGCTTAACTCACTCTCGAGCTACTTCTCGCAGAACATGGATCTTTTAAACCCCGAGGTACGGGCGGATCTGTTTTGCCCCGAGCACCCCATCTACACGAAAGTTAAGGATGAAGTGCCCGCAAGCTACGGCCCGAACGCAGTTGCGAAAAACTGTGTCGTCGCCGATGGTTGCCGCATAGAAGGGCATATTGAAAACAGCATCCTCTTCCGCGGTGTACACGTTGCGCAGGGCGCAGTGGTTAAGGATTGCATAGTGATGCAGAGCGCGGAAATTCAGGAAAATTGTCACCTCGATAATGTTATCCTCGATAAGAGCGTGCTGGTGAAACGTGGCCGAAACCTTGTAGGAATGGGAAGCTTCCCAATCATTTTGCGTAAGGGTTCGGTAGTATAAGTTATATACGTAATCGCGCAATTTCTTAATTGCGCGATTGCTTATACTATTTAGATTCTTGGAGGTATATCAATGACGAAGATTCTTTTTGCCGCTTCGGAAGCGGTACCGTTTATCAAAACAGGCGGACTCGCGGATGTTGCGGGCACACTGCCTACCACGCTCAACCGTGCCGGGCTCGATGTTCGTGTAATACTCCCCAAGTACAAGGATTTGGTGGGGGATTTCGAACTGACGTATCTCACACATTTCTATGTGAACCTCGGTTGGCGAAGGCAATACTGTGGACTGTTTTCCGTAGTATTCGAAAACACCACATTCTATTTCATCGACAATGAATTCTACTTCGGCCGCGAATCCGTGTATGGCGAAGGCCAAGGTGAGGGCGAACGCTTCGGCTTCTTTTGCCGCGCGGTGCTCGAAGCCATGCAAAAGATTGAGTTTTACCCGGACATCCTGCACTGCAACGATTGGCAAACCGGCATGATACCCGTCTTGCTTCGCACCCAGTACATGCACTTGCCGGATTATGCAAACATCCGCACGGTATTTACCATCCATAATCTCAAGTTCCAAGGTATGTTTGATTATGGTTATATCGATGAGCTCCTCGGCCTCGGTTCGCGCTACTTCTCGCCCGAGTTTTTGGAGTACTACGGCGGAATAAGCTTTATGAAGGGCGGCATCGTATTCTCGGATATGATAACCACCGTTAGCCCCACATATGCGATGGAAATTCAAACGCCATACTTCGGCGAACGCATGGACGGACTTCTTCGTGCACGTTCAAACCGCCTCGAGGGCATACTTAACGGCATCGACAATGCAAGCTACGATCCGAGAAACGACTTCCACCTCCCCTTCCATTTCTCGAAGGAGAATCGCGGTGGCAAGTGGGATTGCAAGCGCGCACTCCAGCACGAGCTGGGGCTTGAAGACCGCTACGATGTGCCCGTGGTTGCAATCATCACACGATTGACGGAGCAAAAGGGTCTCGACCTCATCGAGCGCGTGCTCGACGATATGATGAAGAAGGATATTCAGCTTATTGTGCTCGGCACGGGTGATTATCACTACCACGAGCTGTTTACTTGGGCGCAATGGCGCTATGAGGGTCGCCTTGCCACCTACTTCTCGCCCCGTTTCTCTATTTCACTAAGCTGAGACACACGCCT
>CAYJPI010000013.1:0-2258 GCA_964372005.1 uncultured Oscillospiraceae bacterium
AGACATAAAACCTCCTTTCATATTGTTTAACGGTTGAGGGTGGGAGAATGTGCGGGTGAACAAAAAAATATTTCCAAATTAGATTGAGAATAATATCCATCACACCTCGTTCTCGACCCTCATCCTACCATTTTTTCTGCAACTATGCTATATTAGTTAAATAGTACTCTCGGGAGGTTGTAAAATTTGAACCAAATTCTAATCGTAGAGGATGACCGTGCGCTTGCTGATGGCATTACGCTCGCGCTCGCATCGGCCGACATACAGACTTACAAGGCGCACACGCTCCTATCGGCACGCGATGTGCTCGCTTCGCATACCATCGATGTGGTGCTCCTCGACGTCAACCTCCCCGACGGAAACGGCATGGAGTTGCTCGAAGACCGCGCAAGCACAGGCGATGCGAAGATCATCATGCTCACCGCGAACGATATGGAAAGCGACATCGTATCGGGGCTTGAACGCGGCGCAGATGATTACATCACGAAGCCCTTTAGCCTGGCGGTGCTTCGCGCAAGGGTGAACACGCAACTTCGCAAGGTAAAAGCGAGTATGGATACATTCACGCAAGGCGGTTTTCACTTCGACTTTGCGCACATGCTCTTTTCTGTTGACGGCGAAAATGTAGAGCTTTCAAAAACGGAACAAAAGGTACTGCACCTTCTGACTGCAAACAAAAACATCACAATGGAGCGCGCGCATCTCATCGACCGCATATGGACGGATGGGGCGGCCTATGTGGACGAAAATGCCCTGTCCGTTACGGTGAAACGATTGCGCACCAAGCTCAATAACCCCGATTGTCTCAAGACCGTATACGGTATCGGCTACAGGTGGGAGGGATGATGCGCATGACGAACAAAACACTCGACCGCATACAAGCGATGCTCGACCGTGCCATAGAAGGTGAGCCAATTGAAACAACATTCGATGAGAGCAAAGCATCCGCCATCGAGACGAAACTGCATAAATATTTGTGCACCATGAATGTGCAGAAAAACGCTCTAAAGGAAGAACGCGAACGCATCACCGCGCTCATTTCGGACATATCGCACCAAACGAAAACGCCAATAGCGAATTTGCTTTTGTATGCGGAGCTTGCATCCGAGTGCGCGGATGACGAACGACGAAGCCATCACCTTGGAGAAATAATGCGACAATCCGAGCATTTGCGTTTTCTTGTGGATGCTTTGGTTAAGACATCACGCATCGAAAACGGCATCATCGCGCCGAAGCCGGAAAAGCAAAGCTTGCAATTATTGCTCGATGATATACGCGAACTGTTCCCCGAAGTCAGCATTGAGGATACTCCATCCATCGCCATATATGACCGCAAATGGACGATTGAAGCCTTGGCGAACCTCATCGACAATGCATATAAATACGGCGCAAGTTCCGTGCACGTGAGTGTTACGGCCTATACCATGTTCGTGCGCATCACGGTGATTGATGACGGAATCGGCATAAGGGAAAGCGACATCCCGAAGATTTTTACGCGTTTCTATCGCGCGGAAACCGCAAGAGAGGTGGGTGGTGTTGGCATCGGACTTACGCTTGCGAGAGAAATTGTCACAAAGCAAGGTGGTTATATTAAGGTGGATTCCAAAGAGAGCGAGGGGAGTTCTTTTCACATATTCTTGCCTTCCACTTGATTCTTTCAATAATGATAGAATGTTTTTTCGTGCGGAAAGATTCTCGAAAGATTCATCCGTTAAGATTTAAGAAACACTAACAACGGAGGGATTTATGAAAATACTCGAAACAAACAACTTAAAGAAGATATACGGCACAGGAGAAACCGCCGTTCATGCGCTCGCAGGGGTAAGTTTTTCAGTTGAAAATGGGGAATTCGTGTCCATCGTGGGGACATCGGGGAGTGGAAAAAGCACACTCCTTCACATGCTCGGCGGCCTCGACAGGCCAACAAGCGGCTCGGTGACGGTCGACGGAAAGGACATTTTCTCCCTAAGGGAAGAAGCGCTCACCATATTTCGCCGCCGCAAGATCGGCTTCGTTTTCCAGAGTTACAACCTCGTGCCCGTGCTGAATGTATATGAAAACATCGTGCTTCCGATACAGCTCGACGGTGGCCGCATCGATGAAAAACATGTGAACCGCATCATCGAAACGCTGGGGCTAAGTAGCAAGCTCAACAATCTTCCCAACAATCTTTCAGGAGGACAGCAACAACGTGTGTCTATGGCACGTGCCCTTATTAAAAATCCGAGTGTGCTTTTGCTTGATGAGCCTATGTCAAA
>CAYJPI010000013.1:2268-15312 GCA_964372005.1 uncultured Oscillospiraceae bacterium
CAACAATCTTCCCAACAATCTTTCAGGCGGACAGCAACAGCGCGTTGCAATCGCTCGTGCGCTCGCAAGCAAGCCTGCCATCCTCCTCGCCGACGAGCCGACGGGCAATCTCGACAGCCGCACGAGCCAAGATGTGCTATCGCTCCTCAAGGTGACGGGCGAGAAGTTTGCGCAAACCATCGTAATGATCACACATAACGAGGAGGCCGCACAGCTCGCCGATCGCATCATTCGCATAGAAGATGGGCTTATAGCAGGTGACCGCCATGCGTAATCCTATTTTCGATGTGCGGAACAAAAAATGCATCGCCAACTTAGCAAGCAAGAGCTTGAAGGCGAACAAAGCGCGCAACATCGCCGCCGTAATCGCCATTTTACTCACTTGCACGCTGTTCACCTCCGTATGCATGATCGCCGCGAGCCTTCTTCATACCGTTGAATACAACAACATGCGACAGGTGGGCACGACGCACCATGCAGGCTACAAATTTCTTACCGAAGATCTATATAAACGCGTGGCAGACGATGCCGAAGTGGTGGACATCGGCAAGCGCATTTTCATTAACAATCTTGCAAATGAGGAACTTTTAACCATCCGAACAGAATTATCCTATGCGGATGAAGCCTATGTTTCGGCCGGCTTCACCTACCCAACCGTGGGGCGGCTTCCCGAATCGGGCAACGAAATTGCGCTCTCTGCAGATATACTTCACGCGCTCGGCGTTCCCGAGGAGCTCGGACAAAGCGTGAACCTCTCGTTCGCATCGCAGGGCGTAACGTATAACGAAAGCTTTGAGGTGGTGGGGATATGCGAAGCCGATATCGCGCTCGGGGTATCGAATGCATATGTCTCCCTCGATTATGTGAAACGCGTTGCACCGCCTTGGACGGGCGAGGATGTACGCACATATCTTGATCGCTTATCGGAGGATAATTCCTTCATCGCAGGGAGCGTTCATGCAGGCTTCAACTTTGAAAGCGCCTATGATGTTGAAGAACAATTGCGCGCATTGAGCGAGCGATTGGGATTTGATACCACGCTCATCAGCGAAGGCGTAAACTGGGCGAACATCGGTTACAACATCGACAGCGCAATGGTTGCATTTATCGTTCTGCTCTTTGCGTTGTTCACCTTCTCCGGATATCTCATCATCTACAACATCTTTTTTATCTCTGTATCGGGTGATGTGCGCTTTTATGGCCTACTCAAAACCATCGGCACTACGGGGAAGCAAATCAAGCACATCGTGTACAAGCAAGCGTTTACCCTCTACCTTATCGCCATGCCGCTCGGTCTTGCGCTTGGCTACTTGGTTGGCATACTGCTGATGCCTGCCGTGGTGGACGGCACCATCTATATGGATTCCTATATGTTCAGTGCGCATCCGCTCTTGTTCATCGCCGCGGCCATATTTGCGCTGTTCACCGTGCTCCTTTCGTGCATGAAGCCGGCACGTTTTGCGGCCAAACTCTCCCCCATTGAAGCCGTGCGGCATACGGAAATATCCACAAAAATCAAAACCGTCCGCAAAGCCCAAAAGGTAACCCCGGCATCGATGGCACGCGCCGCCATGCGAAGAAACCGCAAGAAAGCGGTGCTCGTAATCGTGTCATTATCACTTTCTGTGTTGTTATTTAATGTGACATATACATTCGTGAACAGCATCGATATGGAAGAATATCTTTCGGGGTACACGGTGTCGGATTTTCTCCTCACGCATGACAGCGTGCTCTCCTACCTGCCCGATTCCACACTCGATGGGGTGAGTGCGGAGACAATCGCCGCCGTAAAATCGCTTGACGGGGTCACCGATATAGGCAAAACCTACGCCACCATGGACTATCATCTTCCGACGGAAAGAGCACTCGCCCGTGCAACTGCCGCACTACAAAAAAATGCAGAGAATATGGATGTGTTGCGACTTGAATCTTCCGAACAAGTGCTCGCAAAGGGTGAATTGCCAATGTGCATCTACGGCGTGTCGGAATCGCTCTATGATATCATCGCGGTCGATGGGGAAGAAGCCTCTGCTACAGCCTTTTTATCCGAAGAAGCGCAGAGCAAGTTCCACACGGGTGATTATGTTCTCACAACGGGTTTTTATGGTGTTGGCGGCGAATTGTACTATCCGGTGGGCGAAAAGGTGGAAATCGATTTTCAAAACGGAAAAGTGAAGGAGTATGAAGTGCTATCCCCGGGGATGCTCCCCTATGCGGTCGATAAACGCTTCAGCACACCGATGGAGGTTTCGTTCATATTGCCCGAGCATGAATATCTCTCGCAAATGGGGGATAGAAGTCCGCTCGCGATGACGGTTAATGTGACCGATGATGCACTCGAAGCATCCGAGTCCTTCTTCCAAAACTACACGGAAACGGTGAACCCCGAGCTTGGATATGCGAGCCGTGAAACTTACCTTGCGACCTTCGAGTCGCTTACGCGCTCCTTAGAGATCATGGGCTTCACGCTCGCAACCATACTCGGGCTTATCGGGCTGTTCAACTTCGTCAACACCTTGTTTACGGGCATCGATGCGCGAAAAACCGAGCTCGCCATGCTCCAAAGCATCGGCATGACGGGTAAGCAGTTACGCGCCATGCTCATGTGGGAGGGGCTCACATACGGCGGCTCAGCGACGATATTCTTGCTCACGGTTGGCAATCTTTTAACCATGTACATCGTTGAGATGTTATCGAATATGTTGCTTCCTGCCGTATATCAATTTATGTGGATGCCCGTAGTGGCGAGCACGGTACTACTTCTTGGGTGTTCAATCGTTGTGCCGTGGGTGTTGTATACGCGAGTACAAAAGAAGACGATTGTGGAGAGGTTACGTTCGGCGTAGGTTACAATGGAATATCCCGGATGTTTTATCCGGGATATTATTTCATTACCCTACTCTTCCTTCGCCGTTACCTCCAAGTAGTAATGTTCAACAGTGCTATCGAGCACGACGCTCGTGATGCCTGCCTCTACATCGAACCCGAAATTCTGATGCTTGATATCGATATGTGTGCCGTTTTGAATGGATGCACTTTGCTCCGTAAAAAGAATGTTCGAGCCCAAGCTCGTCACCATGTCGAATCCGTTTAGCCCTTCATTTGCACTGCCTGCACCGTGATAGTCGAAGCTCGCTTCCTTGATCATTTGTGCGGTAACATTTATGCTTTCGCCAGCAGGAATCGTTACGTCAAATGCGGTATAAAGCAGGCGATCCATCGACATAGTTTCTTGCAAAATATCGTCAAGCATACCATAAGCATAGCGTTCGATCGGCTCTTCCGATAGTATGCCATAGCTGTGCAACAGCGAGGACATCAGCCCTATGTAATCCTCAATATCCACCTGCTCCATAATCTCGGTATATTCTTCATAGCTGTTTCTTTCCGCAAGATAAATCTTTGAGATTTCAACGAGCACATCGCCGAGTGTGGTTTCGTAACGCTCCACATCTGCGCGTGCGGAATCAATCTCCTCGCCGGGTTCACAACCGCCGTTTTGATAACCTTGCAATGTGTATCCGTCAATGTCCTCACCGATTACGATGAAGTATCGCGCATCGCCATATTGCAAACGCCGTCCGTCCGGTATGGAATAACTCACGCGCCGGTCGCCCGTTTCGGAAAAGCCACCGCCATTGAATTGGTAGGTGAGCGTGGTGCTTTTTGCATCATCAATATTGAAAAACATCGCCATCGTGGGGTTCTCCCCTTGCGAGAAATCGGCGCTATGGTTTGTGAATTTATACACGGTGACATTTTGCTCAAGGGACAAATAAGGCTCGAACATATTCTCGATATATGACCCATCCGCTAAAAGCTCTTCGTAATCGCTCCACTCGCCAAGCGGTTCAAGGTTGAACAAACCTGCCTCCTCATGCCCTGTGATGCCTATAAAATCGCCGCTGTATGAGCCGTAATGCAAGGTGGTTTCGGTGTTTTCTCCATTTACAGTGATGCTTGGGAGCAATCGCGCATCGTCATTCAAATCAGCCGCCACCGGATACAGTAAGCGAATCGTTTTATCCTCGTTAGATGTGTTGGTTAGCGTGTAACTATCGGTCACGATGGTTTCCGTATCGAAGTCGGTATATGAAATTTCTTCGCCGTCACCCGATATACGCACTTGCTCAACCGGTTCATACGGCGCGAAATCATAATCGACATTGCGAATAGCGCGGATTCCATCCTCGCCCGTTTGCATCGTCATCGGGAACACCGGCCCGGCATACGACATGAACACGGTTCCTTCCGAACCACCGCCCGCGCCCTCCGAAGGCATACTGCCCCCGTCCGAACTTCCGCCAAAATAAGTCATCATCGACGTCACGCCGAATATCGCAACAGCAAGTACTGCACAGGCGGCCATCGCACGCCACCCTTGCTTAGAAATGCCGCGCCGCTTGAGTTTAGTTTCCTTCGCTTCTATGATGTGCTTTTCGTCCACATTCGTGATCGCATCGAACAAATTCTGCTCGTTCATATCGCATACCCTTCCTTTTCTAAGTGGAGCTTGAGTTTTTGCCTCAATCTATAAAGCCTACTCACCACTTGGTTTTCCTTCGATGCGCATTGCGCCGCCAAGTCGCTTATCGGCTCGGAGAAAAAGTAACGTTTTAGGAAGAGTATTCGATCATCTTTCGGTAAAATATCGAGATAACGATTGATGCTGTTCGTAAGTTCCTTATACTCCATTTCTTCATCGGGTGTGCGATGATCCGTGAAAACATCCGTCAGCTCGACGAGAATCCCATCTCGCTTTTGTGCGTGGCGCTTGCGAAAAACAGAGATCGCAACGTTTCTGGTGATGCGGCAAAGGAACGCGCACAAAGCGGTGGGGCGGCTCGGCGGCATCGCATTCCATGCGTTCACATAGGTGTCGTTCACGCTCTCCTCACTGTCCTCGCGATTCGACAATACGCCATGCGCAACGCTGTATAAAAGCCGCCCATAGCTAAGCCGTGTCTCCTCAATGGCGCGTTCATCTCGCGCGTGGTACAATTCGATGATGTCCGTGTCATGCATGCTTCATCCCTCCTCTCTCCTAATAAGTCGCAAAAAAGGTGGGGATATTCGCATTGAATTAAAACTCTTCCTTATATTCCGCAACAATCTTCCCGTTCGGCGCATACACGGTGCGATTCTGCACATGCGTATGATCCTCCGATCCGACCGTTTCGCGATGGAACAAGTGTTCATGCGTGAAGCCCATTTCGTCCGTTGCATTTACATAAAAGGAAACGGTTTGACCGTCGCTTACGGGGATGTCTAAGGTAACCTCAACTTCAAAAGAGCCTTTGAGTGGCAGTTCAATTGGCGAGCTAAAGACTTCTGCATGATCAACTTTTACGATAAAGTCGGCGGTTACGATGGTGTTCCCGTTCATCGCTTCCTTAATATCAAAATCCACATGTCCACTTGCCGAATACTCCGGAGATGGACTTATAGAGCCGCCAAAGCTCGGGTACATTATCTCGGGGACGAACGCATCAGTCAGGCTTATACGCGCATTCATCCCCTGCAAATGCTGTATGCCGCCTGTGGTTATAACGATATTTGGATTGACAACATCGCCCATCTCAACGTCCACCGTTGCGTTGAACTCGGTGTTGTTGCGAATGGTTTGGTGGAGAATCCTGTTAATGTCGATGGCAACCTCGGTATCATCCGCGATGGTTTTCGGCACGATTTTGAATGTAACAGGCGCGGCGAGGGTATCCAAATTAAGCTCGCCTATCTCATATTCTGCCGTTTGAAGGATACTCGCCTTTTCCTCAAGCATGTTGTCGACATTGGAATAAATGCCGGATATTTCCGTTCTTAAATGGTCAATTTCATTGTAAAAATTGTTCTCGTAATTGCTAATCGTGCTACGTAAATCCCCAATCTGCATAAACGAAACGATCTGCATGACTACGAGCGCCACAAGCGCAATCGCGGTAATCTTGTTTTTCATATGCCCTCCAAGATGGTTTTTTATCAGTATAGCATATTTGGAAGAGTTGTTCTATGGGGGATTTGATGTGTGGTTGGATCGGGGGGCGTGGTGAGTGATGTGCGTTTAGAATGCAAGTGATGTTTTGCATATTGAGTGCATATTTTTTCTTAATTCTCACGGCTAATTGCCCTCTCCTAATCCCCATGATGAACCCAATGATGAACTCCCCCCAAAAAGCATTGATTATCACCCTACATCACCCACCCGCAAACAACAAAAAACCCCCGATACTATCGGGGGTTTTCTCTTGGTAGCGGCGGACGGATTTGAACCGCCGACACTCCGGGTATGAATGTATGTGATGGGGTAATGGTGAGGTGTAGCGCATGGCTTATAAACCCTTGTAACATCTGATAAAATTGCATTTCTGCCCCTTGCAGAATCAGTTCTACACTTTTCGCCCGTTTCCACCTCATGATGACTCAATGATGATGCTTTGATATATGTATGAATTTTCAGTATAATTGCATAAATACTATCGCTTGATATGCAATGGAAATCAAGTTACACATTGCGTCTTGAGCGCAAATTGGTTGCGTCATACATAAGTCTTTTCTCGCTAAGTCTGTAAATTCAACCCCCGACACATTTAACTTGACTTTATCTCAAATTCCAAGCTAACATCACACACCACCGTAGAAATAATACGAAAATTCAAGGAGGAAATGATGTTATGCAGAAAGTCACCAAGCAAAAAAACGGACGTTATCAACGAAGCATCGTAATCGGGCACGATTCGGACGGTAAGGTTATCCGCAAATTTTTCACCGCCAAAACCCAACGTGAGCTTGATTCCAAGATTGCTGAGTTTAAGTCATCGCAGTCAAAGGGCATTCCTGCTATCAATTCGTCGATGACCTTCGCCCAAATATCCGCGCTATGGCTTGATCAGTACAACCCATTAGTCGGCCTTACCCGCCGCAAGCGATGCGAAACCGTTGTCACGAAAAACCTAAACCCCATCATCGGAGCACTGAAACTAAAAGACATTCGCAAGATGCACTTGCAGGGAATCATCAATGACATGGCGCAAAGTGGTTATGCCGAGAAAACAATGTCGGAGTTAAAGCAAATCGCTTGTCAGGTGCTCGACATGGCTGTCGATAACGACATGATTGCGCGCAATCCATTCGCTACGGTTAAGGTTCCGAAGGTTGAGCGCGAGGAACGCAAGCCTATCGGAGAACTTGAGCGGCGGCTAATCGAGGAACACTACGCATCACATTACATGGGTGTTCCTTCTATGATTATGCTTTATTGCGGACTTCGCAAAGGGGAGCTGCTCGCACTCGAATGGTCGGATATTGATTTTGTCGCTAAGACGCTGACCATTAGCAAATCTGCTTGGTTTGATAATAATCGTGTTGCCGTCAAACCGCCGAAATCTCGGGCAGGATGCCGTGTTGTGCCGATTCCCGATAAGTTGGTAGCCATCTTGCAAACAGCTCGTAATAGTGCGACCGACGCACTCGTTTGTCCGCGCAAAACTGGTGGTTTATGTACGCACACGACATACGTCCGTTACTGGGCGAGTTTCATTCGTCACTTGAATCTCCAGGCAGGTGGGAAAGATGCAAGCAGGAGTAACCCCAAGGTCTGGGCGATTGATAATTTCACCGCACATCAGTTAAGGCACACCTACGCCACCATGCTCTACGATGCTGGGGTCGATATGCTCACCGCGCAAAAGCATCTCGGGCATTCGGATGTGCAGACTACCATGCGGATTTACACGCATTTGTCGGAAAGGAAGGAGCAAGGGTCGGTGGAGGCGTGGAATGAGTATGTCAGTGGAATATAACCGCATTTTAAAAAATACACATTTCATTATACAATGAACGCGAAAACGCGAGATGCCATTTTGATGCTATCTCGCGTTTTTAAGTGTAATGAAACCCATTCCAAATACATCAAGCTATATTTGATTACTTCATCTCAATCAATTCGATGATCGCACCGTCTTTCTTGACGAAGCAGAGGTAGCAGTCGCCATTGTCCATCTTGGGGACGATTACGCTGTCGGCCTTCTTGACAAATTCGTCTATGGAGTCGACTTTTGCGGCTACATGCACATCATAGTGCATTTCTTCGGGGAAGATTGTTCCCGGGAGAAAACGCACATATTCGATTGCGAAGGGGGAGAGTTCGGGGGGCGTCACATAGATTTGCGCGCCTTCAACGAATATTTCGCCCTCTTTTTGCTGTGTGGTGGGTACGCCGATGTGTACGATTTCAAACATGGTTATTATCCTACCTTTCTATATTTTAAGCCGATTTTGTTTTAGCTGCGACAGATGCTTCATATTTGCCGCGCAAAGTAACCGTGATCCAGCCCCAGAGGAGACCGAAGAAGCAGTAGAACAATTCAACCGCGCCGAAAGCGTAGAAATTGCCTGCAAATTCGGGTGCAACGGCAGGTGAACCTGCGATGTAACCCATGATGCCGAAGTATGCACCTGCGCCGATGAACAACGCCGGAACATAGCTCAAAATATCAACCTTTTCAAGGCATATTATGGGAATAACGACTATGAATACAGCGATTGGCGTTCCCCAGAATCCACCCAAAGTGCCGCCTAATGTCATGATGACGATGGAGCCGGCAATTCCGATGAGGTACGCGAGGAATGCTTTCACACCACCCTTAACATTGCATCCACCGAGAAAATAAGCCGCCCATGCTTGGAATGCGATCCACGAACCGCCGCCTGCTAATAGACTTCCGACTATAGTGTTCGCGGCGAGCCATTGGTCGATTGCCTGCATTATGCACGCAAGGGCCGCAACGAGGATGGGTATAACTATAAATTTCTTAAATTCCATTGTGATTCTCCTTAACGTTCGTTAATTTTTTAGAAAGAATCACCCCGAAAATTGACATCTAATTCATTTTATGTTACGATTTTTCGGGGTAATTCCCAACCGAGCAGGGAAGTATGCCAAGTCCGCCAAGATTTGATTGCATTCTTCTCTGCATTTTGTTTTTACACTGTTCTCAAATTAAATAGTTTCAAAATAATTTGAAACTGCTAAGGAAAACAGTATCTACTAATCATCGCGCATGTAACTTTTTAAATGAGGATTAGTATTACAAACAAAGATTAACCGTTTTTGATCTCCAAGAATAATTCATATGCTTGTGCCGCTGTGTATTTCTCGTGCACGATTTTACCGATTGCCGTGGCCATGCCGACCGGCGACTCTGACTGGAAAATATTTCTTCCCATGTCGACGCCGCGCGCACCTTCGGCCATGCCCTTGTATGCCATCTCGAGTGCTTCTTTCTCGGGGGTTTTCTTGCCGCCGGCGATCACAATGGGGACGGGGCAGGCTGCAACAACTTTCTCGAAGCCTTCACAATAATAAGTCTTTATGCAATGCGCCCCAAGTTCCGCGAGCACTCTTGTAGCGAGTATAAAATACTTATCGGTGCGCTCCATTTCCTTACCAACGGCTGTTACCGCCATAACGGGCATCGAATATTTTTCGCCGGCATCAACCGCGCGGCACAAAGTCTCAAGGGACTGCGCTTCGCCCGATCCGCCGACAAAGCACTGAATCGCGAGACAATCTGCGTTAAGCCTAAGCGCATCCTCCATGTCAACACTAAAACCATTTCCCTGTGACAAATCGTCAAAGAGCACGGTTGTGTCGCGAGTGGCGCGAAGGCAAATACCCTTATCCGTAACCGGAGAAATGCAAGTGCGAAGTGCTCCGCGTGTGCCCATTAAAACGTCGATTTGATCCATGAGGGGCGGTATCACCACATCGAGTCGTTCAAGACCTGCTGTTGCGCCCATGATGTAGCCGTGATCAAATGCGAGCATTACCGTGTTGCCCGAGTCTTTCCTGAAAATACGGGAAAGGCGATTTTTCATGCCCCACGACGCATGGTTAAGACCCTTTGCGTGGAAGCCCGTCATATCCGCAGGAATGTCGATATGATAGTCCTTTGCGATTTTGTTGCCTACTGCATCTGCCATTGTAAATTACTCCGTTTCTTATTTTGTTTATTTGCTAAGAGCGTATGATTTCGCCGGTGCCGCCCAATACTTGATGAACTCTTCATACCATTTTGCGAGATTGAGCTGGAAGCCTGCCTGCTCCTGCACGGTCAATATGTTGCCTGCCATGTTAGCCACAACTTCCATGCCGAGGCCTTCAAGGTACTTTGCGCAATCATTCAAAAGTATGAATTGTTCCATTAAAGTGGTCGCGCCCGAGCCATTTATCATCGCGAAAACCTTGTCACCCTTTTGCAAAGGAATATCCTTAACAAGTGCGTTCGCCATAATCTCGATAGTTTCCTTAGATGTTTTCATTTCTTGACGACCGCCGCCGCCTTCGCCGTGCTGACCCATGCCGATTTCCATAAGATCATCGCCGAGGTCTCCGAAGGGTGCGCCGTTTGCAGGATGTGTTGCGCAACGTGCCGCAACTGCGATTGTCGCCATGCTATCGGCGTATCTTTGAGCCAAAGCCGCTACTTCTTCAAGCGACTTACCGTCTTTAGCCGCTGCCGCCGCAATGTGATAGAGGGGAATCGCGCCGCCAAGGCCGCGTCTGTCATCACCGTTTTCACGGGGTGCATTGGAGATATCTTCCTGCGTTACGACCTTAATAACGTTCATTCCTGCTTTTTTGCAAAGCTTCATCGTCATGTCACCGGTGAGCATGTCGCCTGCATGGTTAAGAACGAGGAGGAGAACGCCCTTGCCCTTGTCCGCCATCTTTACAGCTTCAAATACGATCTGCGGATTGGGTGCGGCAAATATATCGCCGGGCACGGAAATGTCAAGCATTCCGTCGCCAACGAAACCGGAAACAGCAGGCTCATGTCCCGTGCCCCCGAATGCAACAATCGTCACGCGGTCGGCATCCTTCAAGGCCTTTGACACCACAACATTGTTCTCGACTACATCGACGTAATCTGCGGCGGCAAGCGCATATCCTGCCATCAACTCATTCGTCAAATTCTCGGGTGCATTGATAAACTTCTTCATTTTCATAGTGGTTGTTCCTTTCTTGTGTGAGGTTTTGTTTCGGACTATTGCCCGACTGCTTCGTAGAGACCCACGAAGAAATACTTCATAGATACGGCCCCGGCATCGGGAGTTCCGATCGTTTGTTCCTTGTAACTTTTAGCTCTTCCGAATTTGGATACAAATCCTTCGCTCGCTTTTGACCCGGCAATCGCAGCATCCTTGGCATTTAGCATAATATCGCATATATCACCTGTTGCCGCACAAAGCGCGTCAACCGCCGGAATAAGCGTGTCCATCATCGTCTTGTCGCCGACATTCGCCTTCGACAGTGCCGCTAAAGTATCAAGACCCTGCTTGAAAAAGGCTTGAAACTCGGGCACGCTCACTTCACACTTTTCGGGCGCGCCTTCGCTCATACCTTCGAGCAATGTAGTCCAAAGCGGAACGGATGAACCGCCGTTCACGGACATAATCGCCATCGACACGCTATCGAGGAACTCTTTGAAGTTTTCATCGCTATCGTTGCAGGTTTGCTTCACTTTTTGCATGATCTTTGTCATTGCAATACCGTGATCTCCGTCGCCGAACCTCGAGTCGATGTCGGTAAGCTCTTCTTCTACTGAAATAACTTTGTCTGCCGCAGATACCATCATCTTTTGGAATTCATTAATGTTAAGCATATGCCCTCCATGTGTGTATATGTGTTTATTATCAAACGTAACTTAATATTCTTTTTATATATAGATAATAGCATTATATTGAACATTTGTCAATAGCATTTTGCAAATTATTCTAAGTTTCTTTCTTTTCTTGTAAAATCAGTAGAATATGATAAGATTTTCAGCGGTTGAAGCATAATAAATAAGGGCGAATTACATTCGTAACTCGCCCTCAATTGCTATGATTATGTTGTGCGCTAAGCCTTCGCGCATTATCACTTTAGTAAACATCTTTGTGTTTAGAGCGCCAATTACGGATTTTGCATCTACGGTGTTCGAACATATCGCGACAAGTTCATCGATTTTTTCGAGCACCTCGGTTTCAGCCTGCATAACATTATCTTCGATGGCAGAAATAAATTTCCCATTTATATCATAGTAATGGGCAAGGAATCGCCCGACCGCCTTTTGAGTTATCAACCGTTTACCGAATCGTGCTGAGGTCGCAAGATCGGGCGGAGCATACAGCGGCGAAATATTCAAAAGTGCAATGTCGAGATTCTCCCAAAGCTCAAGTATTTCTTTATACTGATCCGAACCCATGTACAAGAGTTTTTCATCACGCGATGAAAACATTGCCGGAAAGTACATATAATTAGCTGACAACCCGGTGCTTTGCGAAATAGATCGCACGAGTTCATTAGTGTGATAGCTCTTAAAAGTGGCCTTAAATCCGCCAATGAGCGGACAAATCTCTCCATTTAATTCGAGCGGATCTTGAGCTTCGAGCGCATCGGATATGCGCCCCAAAGTCGACCCACATCCTATTCCGAGATTAAATACCGTCTCGCTCGGTAGCAACTTCACTACCGCATCACTAAGACTGCACCTTCCGTCCCCATCATCACCCGAATCGAGCAAAATAACCTCATTTAGCCCAAAGCGATTCATCAGGTCATCCACAAGAAGTTCTCTCGGGTTCTTCAACTCATTTATTGTGATTGTAACAATCCCCACGCTCTTCGCTTCGGCCAACAGCTTCGACACCATCGGCCGCGAAACACCTATGATGTTCGCAATTTCAACCTGGTTCTTATCTTCCTCATAATACAGTCTCGCAACTTTAATGAGCTTCTCCTTCTTTTTATCATCAAGCATTGTGCGTTATCTCCCAACATACAAACTACTTTACAGTATACCGCTATCAGGGCAAAACGTCAAACTCTGCATTTATTACGATTTATAATTTTTGAAGGAATTTTAAGATTCCCTCCTCCCTTTCTATATACCGCCGAAGCAACGTTCAAAGGGGTTCGGGTTCTCCCAAAAACTGTGCTCGCATATGCGGGCGCGATGCTTGCACTCAAATTCCTTTGAATTTGAGTATTTCAATAAGGAGCAA
>CAYJPI010000014.1:0-14528 GCA_964372005.1 uncultured Oscillospiraceae bacterium
TTGTCAACGAACAAATAAGAGTTTCCCTCGGCGATACTTCCTTCACTGATGTCTATGCAATCCCAAGTCAATGCCAACAGCTCACCCATACGAAGCGAGCACGAAAAGGCTAAGTTCATGCAGAGCTTTAGTCGCTCATCGTCACATTTTTCGATTGCATCGAAGAGTATCTCGGAAGTCCATATGTCCCTCTTTGTTTTTTCAACAGCCGGAAGCGTTGCCTTTTCAACGGGATTCCGGAGCACAAGTTCCCACTTCACGGCTTGATTGAATGCCGAGCGTAAGATTTTATGTATTTCCTTCACGGTGCTCGCCGACACCAAAGCATCTTTGTCCTTGTGAAAGGCTTTCGCGACCGCTTTTACTTTGAGCATATTGAGATAGTACCTCTCCATTACCTTTGGCGCACAATCTTCTAATTTCAAGTCGCCTATGTAAGGTATTATATAATTGTCAATGAGGCTTTTGTTGCTGTTGTATGTAGACAATGCCCACTTGTTCACTCCATAGATAGTCACGTAATCATAGAGCAAATCTTTAACCGTTTTGCAGTTCGGCGTGATGAATGTATTTGTTGACATCTGATATTCAATCTCAATTTTTCTCTTTTTTGCCTCGCATTGGTGTTAAATATTTCCCACTTTTGTTTCTCTGCTCCGTTATCATCGGGTCTATGGGGTTGTCAACACTTTTTCGGACAATTTGCTAAGCAGTAAGTTCAAGGTTAACATTGTTGTACTCCCCCAACCAAATGATCGGACTCAAATATCCCAAACGTTTCTGAATCCTTCTTGTGTTATAAAATGCAAGTACATACTCGTATATTGCATCCCTTGCTTCCTCTCGTGTCCTAAATCTTCTTTCATATACAACTTTTTTTGAGTATCGAGAAAAAACTTTCGCTCCAAGCGTTATCCCCGGGTTTGCCGACTCTCGAATAACTCGGTTTAAATCCCAGATTTCTTAGCAATGTCACCCAACCGCCCAAAACGGTCGATGGAAACGGCATGTCCTGCACTCGGGGAGTATGCCGTCGAAGCCGCTGTCAAACCTCTTACTAAGCGGACTGTTCTCCTGCATAAGCACCTCGAAGGCATAGTCGGTTGATTGCTTTGTCATTTGTTTTTCCTCTCTTTATGATTGGTTTTTGGGTATGAAAAAGAGAGCTCGTTTATACCCCGTTTGGAGGATAGAACAAACTCTCTAGAAACTAATGTTTTCTTGCTATTACGCGCAGATGTATGTTGTTAATCCAATCTATTGATATTTAATCGTAAATGAAATATACTAGGATTACGCATATTGATATCAAAGGACTCTCATGGGAAGGGGGATATAAATGAAGGAGTATACATGTGTGATTGCCGGGCATAGAAATATCCCTCGTAACAAGATTAACTATGTTAAGCAAAGGCTGCGTGAGGAAATTGAAAAGCTGATTAAGCAAGGCGTAATCAATTTTTGTACAAAGGCAGACAGGGGATTCGAGACAATTGCGGCACTTTTGCTTTTGGAATTGCAAAAGAGAAATAATAACATAAAGTTAATTTTAGTATCATCGTGTGCTGAGGAAACCAGATTGTGGGATAAGTCTGACATTGCGGTTTATGAGCAAATAAAATTGAGCTGTGCAGAGCATATAAAAATCTCCGAACACTTTACCTACGGATGTGTGCAAAAAAGGAACCGTCATCTAGTGGATACCAGTTCAGTAATGCTCACTTACCATAGAAAGGTAACCGGAGACACAGCCTTTATAATAAATTATGCAGAAAAGCGTGATCTGCCTATAATTAATATTTTTAACGATTTATAACACATCACATAATGAGATTTTTTTAAAAAAATATATCTTTTTCACTTGATTTTATAGTTGATGCAGTGTATAATTTATGTTAACGATAAAAAACGATGTTTTACCCAGGAGGTATCGTCCATGATTTGTAGTAAATTCAGTGAGATATAGTTATTGTGAGTAATATAAAATTGTAACCACTATTTTGCAACTTCAACTGATACTATAGTAGGGAAATTAACATGAAGCCATATGCTAACAAAAGTAAATGTTCAGATATTAAATCGTATTATTACAGCCGTACATTTATAGTAATACAGCTTAGTACCGGTTTGCCTTATAAGTACACATATGATACCGCCGGACAGCGCCATGTAGACAATATGAAAAAACTCGCTGATGAGGGGGATGGCTTATTTGCATACATAAGGGAAAACTGCATGTTTATGTATGAACTTTGAGCCAGTACCGAGATGTGCCGTCATGTATGACTTTGTTTTACATGACGGCATATAAATGCGGTAGCAGAGTTTGCTACCGCAAATGTTGTTATAAAAGCCCTTTAGTCCGGAACTACGCAATCAATCCAATCGCCTACCCAGTGCCCTTCAGTTAAATTCCAGCAACGCATTTGTAGCTGCCCATCTTCATTGTATCTGTAATACCACATGTATTGCGGGGCATACTGTATGTTAGGAGGATCGTCATACGCCATAACTTTAGGTGCAATAAGGGGAGACCCGACTAAGCATAACACGAACACAAATACCATTGCGGCACTTAACAGTCTTTTTTTCATAATTACTTTTCTCCTTATCTATTCATAAATTATTTCAAATTCGCTAAACGGCCTATGCTCCATCATTTCTGGTGTAACCCCGTGCAATACTGTTCCATCTACTACAATCACGTAGACTCCATCCTTGCGCCTTATAATATATGTGCCTTCTTGAGGGGCCTCAAAGACTTCAGCTGCACTTTTCCCCTCCGGATACTCTTCTGGTTGCAAAACAACGCTATAAGATAATACTAAACACCCTACCATCGCTGCGCATGTTCCTACCAACAATAGTCTGCTAGGTTTACGATACTGAATCACAGTCATAAACCTTTGGCGCAACTCAAAATCCTCCTCCACTCCGATATATAAAGAGGAAGCGTGAATTGTGTCTTTTTTGGGTTCGGTTAATGCTTGCAGAACATCAAGAATGGTTTGCAGATAATATTTCTTTTCCGCTTGTGGCAGTTCCTTCGTGATAGAAATATCAACACGCAACTCAAGTATTTGTTCTAAATTTCGTTCCAGCAAATAAATTGCAGGGTTCCACCATAATAAGCAACAAAGAAAGCGAAAAAATAGTTTTATCCATACATCATAATTCTTTATGTGTTGCCATTCGTGAAGAAAAACATAGTACAGTTCTTTTTCAGGCAAGTCAATCATTTGTTGTGGAATCAAAATGTAAGAATGGAAGTACCCCAATGCCATAGGGGTGGGAACATTCTTTGAAACTACCATGGTGCATTTTGAATGAGGCAAAGCAACTTGAAAGCTCTGCTCCACTTTCTTGTTTGGCACGCTCTTTTTTAGTAATTTTTTTACTGTGCAATAGTCTTGAAACATGTACACTGCCAATCGCATCGCTGAAATTACAGATCCTATTCCCCATATGATTAAAAGGTATGTACCCAGCGAGTAATTCGCTCCCACAACAGTGAACTGCGTATCTAGAGCCTGTTTTATTGCAGGAAAAACCACAGTTGAAGGAATTACAGCAGTTAAGCTTGTTTCAATCGGCACAAAAAGGCGGAACAGTCCTATGAAAACACAAAAAAGAAATATGCCTACGCCACGATGCGCCAACGTTGGGTATTTTCGAAAGAGTAGGTTTAAAACAATAATGACCACAGTAAACCAAACAACAGCCATTAGCAACGAGTACCCAGAGACCATCATTTGTCCATATCATCTCCTTCCGCATCCTGTAATAGTTCAAATAGCTCTTTGCGCGTTGAATCGGATAAAGCATTCTGTTTAACGAAACTCGCAAACAAGTGAACAAAACTTTCTCCATCCATATCGCCAAAGGTCTCCTTTATGCGCCTTTCTTGATATTCCATGCGCGATATCGCAGGCGCAAAAATCCTACTGTGTCTTCTCCCTGAAGGGCGTTTGCCGATAACCTGTATCATTTTCTTAGCCAAAAGTCCGTTAATAAGCAGGTGCGCGGTGCTATCTCGCCAAGAGCGTTCCCGTGCATTTTCAATCATTTCAATATGTGTCATTCCTTCAGGATTATCCCAGAGCAGTTCCATCATTTCGGTCTCGTGTTGTGTCATTAATATAGCAATCACGTCCTAAATCCATATTTGTTCTTTATGCATAAATTATAATATGATAAATTTGTATTGTCAACAACTTCTTAAAAAAATATGATATTTTATACAATTATTTAAAATATAAAAAAGTTATGTTTGAAACAGCAAATCGCTCATAATAGTTAACAAAATCCGAACCGGCAACAACCACCTCAATTATCCCCATTTGCAAACGAAATGCAAGCAAGAGCATAATAGAACAGTGAAAAGCGTTCATTTTTGCAAAACACCAAGAAGTGTTTAATCTTAGGGAAAAACGAGTGCTTGCGATCATTATTACGGAATGTTAGAGAAAGCAAAACACACCATGGAACAAACTCCTAAGCGAAGGGTCGGACGTTCAAATCGTCTCGGGGACGCCAGAAAAGTTGGGTGTGTTTAAAAAGTAGAATTCTTGCAATTATTTCGAATTGCGGTTTTTATACTTTTTCAACACGCCCCAAGTGTTTTAGCCGTTTTTTCGGCTAAAACACTTTTTTCTTTTTACCCCTAAAATTGGCTGGGAACCATAAAAAGAGCCTCTGCGGATTCCTGAGGCTCTTTTACAGGATATGTTTTGTTTACTTATTGTGCTCCTGAAATACTTTCACAAGCTCCGAAGCACGCTCTTTGAGCACGTCAAATCTTCCGCTGGATATCAATTTCGCATCACTTAGGTAGCTGCCAATTCCCGCGCCGCGTGCGCCTGCCTCGAGAAGCGAGGGAAGATTTTCGGTTGTTACAGCCCCTGTCGCAATCAATTTAACATGGTTGATTGGGGAACAAATAACCTTCATGTAGGCTGCCCCCAAGTACCCGCAAGGGAATAGTTTCACAAAATCCGCACCCGCTTCATGCGCTGTAACGATCTCACTTGGAGTCATCGCTCCGGGAATTGAGACCATACCCAGTTTCTTAGTTTGCTTAATAATGTCTACGTTTACATTCGGGGATATTACGTATTGTCCGCCGCAATCCAAAGTAGCCTGTACTTGATTTATGCTAAGTACAGTTCCTGTTCCAAAGCACATATCCAAGTTGTGTTTACTAAGTGCTTTAATTGCCTCACTCGTCTTTTCGATGCAATCAGGATCGGACTGATCAAAAGTTACCTCCATAAACCTTACGCCACCTGCGTACAACGCATCGCAAAGGTGTAAAATATCACTGCCATAGACCTTGCGACAAATTGCAATTATGCCGGAATGAAGCATTCTATCATGTATATTACTCATTGCTTTTCATTATCCTCTCAAATGTTAATATGCTACCTTTGTACACGCCCTGTGCCTGAACCGCGCATCAACGAAAAAACATCTTCCTTACTAACACGGTTATAGTCACCTTGTATCGTTTGTTTGAGGCAAGATGCCGCAACAGCGAAATCTACTGCGTCCTGCACGCCCATGCCGCTAAGTAGCCCATAGATAAGGCCGCCACCAAACGAATCTCCGCCGCCTAATCGGTCAAAAAGACGTACGCTATACTCGCGCGAGAAAGCATAGTCCTTGCCATCGTATAGCATACCTGCCCATACATTATCGTTTGCAGAAATGGATGTTCGAAGCGTGATAGCAACATGCGAGCAACCATATTTATCCGAAATTGTTTTCGCCACTTGCTTGTAAGCATCGTAGGAGAGCGTGCCTGCATCGACATCTGTGCCTGATGCATGTATGTGAAGGACTGTTTCCGCATCCTCTTCATTGGCAATGCACACATCTATGTAGGGCATTAGCTTGGTCATCGTTTCGTGGGCTTCTTCGGTTGTCCACAAATTTTTACGGTAATTCAAGTCACAACTTACCTTTACTCCGCACTTACGAGCAGCCTTGCACGCCTGCATGCATATTTCCGGCATTGCTCCGCCAAGTGCAGGAGTGATACCGGTGAAATGAAACCAGTCCACGCCTTCGAAAATCGAATCCCAGTCAAAGTCGTTAGGCTCACAAAGGGAAATAGCGGAATACTTTCGATCATAAATTACCTTTGACGGGCGCTGTGATTGTCCCTTCTCTACGAAGTAAATCCCCATTCTCTCGCCTTTACGCAAAATTTTGGTCGTATCAACACCAAAATAGCGCAAACTATTAATGGCCGCTTGCCCGATATCGTTATTCGGTAGCGCAGTTACGTAGGCCGCGTCGTACCCATAATTTGCAATCGATACGGCAACATTTGCCTCGCCGCCACCATAAGTAGCTTCCAGGCAATTTCTCTGCAAAAATCGGTGCCCATCCTCGGGCATCAATCGCAACATAATTTCACCAAATGTAATAACCTTCTTCAAAATAATTTCCTCCAATATACACGGCGAGATTTTTATAAAACTCTCGTGAATGGTTGTGCAGTAAATAGAGCAACGGTATAGCAAAGAACGGTTGCGTAAATGGGAATGTTAACATCGTAGCAAAGAGTATTTGTAATATAAAGTCATTTGTGTTCCGTATTGCGGAATAGCATTCCAAAATTCTTGTTAAGGCTATTATAACAGCACAGTTTGGAATGTCAACAGTGAGATTCGAAAAACAGAGAAAAAATAATAATGATTGTATTATTTTCTGATTTATGCTAATATTATATGCATGTTAGTAACATAATAGGTAAAATGAGTTAAATAATAGAATAATTTGGTGTATCATCATATACTAGGGGAGGCGAAGAATGGCTACACAAAACAGTAGCGGTGTACAAGCGCTGGATAGAGCATTGGATATTATTGAACAACTTGCTCAAAGCCAAGGCGAGCTGAGCATCGCCCAATTATCGCAAAGGACCGGCCTTGCAAAAAGCACAGTGCATCGCATTCTTTCGACGTTTACACAAAGAGGGTATGTAGAGAAAGACCCTGAAAACAGCATGTACTTCATTGGACAAAAATTTGTTCAAATTGCCAGCGTATACTTAAGCAGCATAAACCTAAAAACCGAAGCAGGACCGAGCATGCATGAGGTAGCTTCGTTCTTCGATGCGGTATGCTACCTCGGCATTTTGAAAAATAATGAAGTAATGTATCTTGAAAAAATCGAAAAGCACTATGATTTTAGGGTATATACACAGATCGGTAAACAGGAACCACTGCACTGTACCGGCCTTGGCAAAATGCTTCTTGCCGGCCTTGAAGAAGATGTGAGCTCAACCATCATACATTCTCTTAACATGGTTAAATATACTGCAAATACCATAACCGATCCGGAAGACTTAATGCTGGAAGTAGCGGAAGCAAAACGTAATAACTATGCCTTGGATCGAGGGGAGCATACCCCACAGGTAAGCTGCGTGGCGGTACCGATCTACGATTATATGGGAACTGTTGTAGCGGCCATGAGCGTATCTGCGCCCAATTTGATAAAGAACTACCCAATGGGAACCATACTATCCAAGCTACAATCCGCGTCGCAAAGGATATCCGGCCGTTTAGGACATGTAACGGAATACATCGAAGTCGACTGATTCACAACAACAATCGTAAATACAGAAAATACAATTTAATTCCAAGTATTTCATGCTTGGAATTAAATTGTATTTAGTGAAAAAAACGACATTTTTGATAAGATTACACATTATTTTAGTCAAAACTAGTCAAATACATCATATATATACAGTAATTTTTATGTAAATTAAATACAGAAAAATATATTACACCATTTCTGTTGACATTGTAAAAAAACTAATTTATACTCTACCACATAGCAAAGAGCATTCCGTATTACAGAATAGCATTCCAAAACTACCACTAGATTTTGCATAGTCATCAGGGAAGATGGCTTGCAACAAAGTTTCCAAGTATTCACTATTACAACAAATACAAAATTAATACGAAAGGGTGAACGATGCACGATTATCACATTCTTGCAAAGGAGCTATTGGCACAGTGCATTGAATTTAACACGCAGAACCCCCCCGGGGGTGAGGAAGCGTTGGCTGTTTGGATTGCCGGGCTCCTTGAGGAGCATGGATTCACAGCCAAAGTACAACCAATCGAGCATAACCGCGCAAATATCATTGCATACATAGGAAACCCTATGTATAAAAAATTGATTCTAACCGGTCACCTTGATGTTGTTGCAGCAGGAGATGGCTGGGATGAGAGGGATCCTTACTCGCTAACAAGCAAAGATGGCCGCTTGTACGGAAGAGGAAGCACCGACATGAAAGGTGGCTTAGCAGCCATGATGGCTGCGGCAATCCGTGCAAAAGGTGAAATAAGCAACCTACGCTTATGCGTAATGCTTGCTTTTGTGGCAGATGAAGAGGTAAGCGGGGCGGGAACAAAGCGATTTGTGAAGGAATATTTGCCCAAAGATAACGACATCGTGATTATAGGAGAACCTACACAGTTGCAACTTCAACTTGCTCACCGTGGGGTTGGCCGATATACGGTGCAGATACAGGGCAAACAATGCCATGCGGCAGTTCCAAGCGATGGAATAAATGCGCTCAGTGCCGCGGCAAGTTTCATACTTGAAGTAGAAGAACATAACAAAAGGCTGGAAGCCTACAAAAACGGTATATTACCTGCACCTACCATGCAAGCTACGATGATATCGTGCGGAGTGAAGGGGAATATAATTCCCGGTTTGGCTTCTATAGTTGTGGATTGCAGAACCACCGTAAATTACTCGGCCGTGGATATGGAGGAGAGCTTGAAGGAAATGCTAAATAAATGCTTCCACAATACTCCTGTTCTTTTCCACATGAAGGAAGATGTAGTTGTTCCGCCTTGCGAGGTTTCCCGTGATGATATCGCATGCGGATTGGCACAAAGCGCCTATGTAAACACATTTATGAATGATGCAACCGTGTCATACTTTAAGGGCTGTTGTGATATGGCGCACTTCGTACAAGGTGGCTACGCTCATACGCTGCTTTGTGGGCCGGGAAGCTTGGAACAAGCCCACACGGCAAATGAGTACATAGAGGAAAGAGCACTGTACGATGCGGTAGACTTCTATTACCAACTAATTTTGGAAGCAAATAAGTTATGATATGAAAGGAGGGTTTTTCAATATGGATATATATGAAAAGCTCAAAGAGATGGATGTTATTTTGCCGGTACCGCCGCCACCCGGTGGAGTGTATGAGCAAATAAAGCACTTTGGTGGCTCACTCATTTACACATCGGGAGTGGGGCCAACTCGCGAAGATGGCTCGGCAGTGTATGTAGGTAAGCTGGGTAAGGATTTAACCTTGGAAGAAGGGCAGGCCGCGGCACGCCTAACGATGATAAACATACTTGGGCTATTACATGCAAAACTCGGCGATCTTAATCGCATACAGAGTTTCGTTAAGCAGTTAGGATTTGTAGCATCAAGCGATGATTTTTACCAGCACCCGGCCGTCATGAACAGCGCGACACAGTTGCTTGTGGATGTGTTCGGGGTGGAAAGGGGCAGGCCCGCGCGCTCAGCAATCGGGACGAACGTACTTCCAGGTAACATACCTGTGGAGATAGAACTCGTTATTGAGTTGAAGGATGCGGATTAGGGAGGTACTATGTTATATCCTCATGATTTTGATACTCCGGCCATTATAATACTGCGCGATGTTGCGAGCGCTAATGTGGCAAGCATGGGCAGTGGGCTTAAATCCCAAGGTATTGCGCATCGTCCACATATTAAGGCGCATAAATCCGTTGAACTTGCAAAACTACAGCTTGCATTCGGCGCACAAGGGATAACATGCGCAAAGATATCCGAAGCAGAAGTGATGGTGAATGCAGGAATAAGAGATGTGCTGATTGCTAACGAAATAATCGGCGCGTATAAGTGCACCAGACTTGCAAGGCTGGCCAAAAGGGCGCAAATTACCACCGTCGCCGATAGCAAAGTTTGTGTGGATGGACTGAGCGAAGCCGCACAAGCTGAGGGAAGCACCATCTCGTTATACATCGATGTGGAAATCGGGGCAAAACGTTGCGGAGCACAAGAGGAGGAAGCGTATGAGCTTGCCAAATATGCAATGAGCAAGCCCGGGATACGTTTGGTAGGCATAATGGGCTATGCAAACGCCATTTACTCAAAAAAAGCCGGAAAAGAAATGGAAGAGGCCGCAAACGAAGAAAGAGAGGCCCTGGTGCGCATAAGGCGTACGTTAGCGGATAAGGGCATACGCCTTCCGGTTCTAAGCTCGGGATCATCGTACTCCTCACGATATCCGGATCAACTGGGGGGAATAACGGAGTCGCGTGCGGGAAATTACATCTTTAACGATGTTACAACCCTTTTCACAGGTAGTTGCACGGTAGATGATTGCGCGATCCGCGTGGTGGCGCGTGTAATCAGTATTCCGGCACCGGGCAGGCTCATAATTGATGCAGGAAGCAAAACCCTCACCAGTGATACATCAGGGGCAAGAAAAGGCTTTGGATACATCGTAGAGTATCCCGAAATGGAGATTTATGCCCTAAATGAGGAGCATGGATATGTACACTATGATGAGAAATTGCCCGTCAAGGTGGGAGAACTGTTGACAATTATACCGAACCACGCATGCATGCTTTGCAACCTTGAAAATTGGGTTTGGAGCGTAACGTCTGATGGGGCATTTAGAAAAATGAACATCGAAGCTCGAGGATGCAATAAGTAGGCAAATTTTTCAGGATTCCTATGTGGGGTAAAAATGTATAAAAATTGCAATTTTATAACTCCGCCTAAGGATAAACGTCATCCACATACAAAATGAAAAAATTTTGGAGGTAAATTACACATGAAGAAGATCTATTCAATCGCCCTCGTAGTCGCTCTATTGGCCGCAGTATTTGCCGGATGCGCTGCGCCGGAACCTGCCGCACAGCCTGCAGCAGAACCCGCAGCAGAGCCTGCAGCCGATGTCGCAGCAGAACCCGCAGCAGACCTTCCCAATGAAATTGTGGCACCTGAAGAACCGTACAAAATTGGTTGGTCCACCATTTATCTTTCCCCATCGTGGATGCAGATAACCAATGCAATGCTCGAAGAAAGAGCGGAGTACTGGAAGGAGCAGGGCGTTATTGCTGAGGTAACCGTTGCTAATGCAAATGGCGACATGCCTACCCAGATCACCCAGATTGATAACATGATTTCGCAAGGATATGATGCGATCATCGTTGTTGTAGGCTCAGAAACAGCGGCAAACCCGGTATGCGAAAAGGCTGAGGCCGCAGGCATCCGCGTTATCTCGTTTGATTCCATGCCATCTACCGATAAGATTACCTGCAAAATGACACCCTCGCAGGAAGGTTTCGGTCGTGTTTGGGCGGAGTGGATGGTTGAACAGCTCGATGGCGTTGGTGAAATTATCGTAGCCGGCGGACCCTCAGGTGTTGCCGTTGCTGACCAAAGGCGTGCAGGTGCACTCGAAGTTCTTGAAGGCTACCCCGACATTAAAATCATTGGTGAAGTTACCAGCGAATACAATGAAGGCCCCGCCATTCAGGCGATACAGCCCCTCGTATCGGCTAACCCCGATGTTGACGGAATTTTGGCACTCGGCGGCGCACAATCCTCTGCAGCACTAAAGATTCTCCAAGAGCGTGGCACGGGTATGTTGCCTGTAACAGGCGAGAACTATAACGGATTCTTACGCACATGGGAAGAAGAAGTGGAAAATGGATTCTCATCCATCGCTATCTGCCAGCCTAACTGGATGGTAAAACTCTCACTCGACGCCGCTGTACGTTCCTTGCAGGGATTTAGCGTTCCCAAGAACATTGAAATCACAGCACCGACCATCACTAACGAGAACCTTGCAGAGTATGTTCCCAATGATTTCCCCGATGATTACTACTGCCTACCCGACATCACAGAAGAAGATTATGACAAGTACCTAGGGCCCCTCGTGCGCGAATAATAGCCCTTTTCTTAATCTACCATAGGTAGTATTACACAAAGTTAATAGCATGTGTTTGCGTCCGCCCGCATCGTAATAGAGGCAAAGGGCGGGCGCAAACACCAATTTATTTCAAAACTCAAAGCACAAACCAACATTAAAGCCCCATTTTAAACATTGAAACTTAATAAAAATCGACATAAAAATCGATTAAGAAGGGAGTCTGTATGTACGATCAATCACAGGAAACAACCCCCTATTTGCAAGTAAGAAAATTGGCCAAAACTTTTGGTGAAAATACGGTTTTACGGGATGTAACACTCGAGCTGCGTCGCGGAGATTTCCATGCACTGGTAGGTGAAAACGGTGCAGGAAAAAGCACCTTTATCAATTTGATTTGTGGAATACACCGCCCCGACAGCGGAAGCCAAATTCTAATTGAGGGCAAAGAAATTTCGAACATGACACCTAACACCGCCCAATCTCTTGGGATAAGCGTTGTGCACCAAGAGTTAAGCCTTTGCCACCACCTTACGGTAGCCGAGAATATCTTTTTGGGCAGGGAGTTGCGCACGCCGGTTGGATTATTAAGAAAGCGCAAAATGAATGCATGTACAGCAGAGCTTCTTAATGAAGTTGGCCTCGGTGACATAAGCCCGGATAGTACTGTAAAAACACTATCATTGGCACAGCAACAAATGATTGAATTTGTAAAAACGCTTTATCAAAATCCTAAATTATTAATTCTTGATGAGGCAACATCCGCACTGGATCCCGAGCAAGTTGCAACGATGTTTTCTATACTAAAGAAGAAACAAGTGGAAGATGGACTATCGGTAGTATTCATATCACATCGTTTGCAGGAGAATTTTGACTTGTGTGGGGCGATGACGGTTTTAAAAGATGGTGCTCATATCGTTACCATAGACCTTGAAGGAATATCTACCGACCAGCTCGTTACTTACATGACAGGCAGGCAAATCTCAGACATCTACCCACCCAAGCCCGATATTGAAAGCGTATTGAAGCAGGATGTTATACTATCCGCGAAAAATATAACCACGGGTCGCCTAAAGAATATTTCGTTTGATTTGCACCATGGAGAAATTTTAGGCATAGGCGGTTTGCAAGGGCAAGGGCAAGAGGAACTCATGCAGGCGCTTTTCGGAGTTAAAAAAATTCGCAGTGGCAAGTTGGAACTTAAAGGGAAACCAATAATTCACCGCCATCCCTCCGATGCTATGAAAAACGCTGTCGCATATATCCCGGCGGAACGCAAGACGGAAGGGGCATTTTTGCCGTTTACCATTCGCGAAAATATAAGTTTCGTAAACTTCTCGGCAATATGTTCTGCAGCAGGTACGGTACGCAAGAAAAAGGAAGCTGATCTAGCAAATAAAGGTATTAAAGAATTGCAGGTAAAAACGTGGGGGCAGGATCAAACGGTGGGTTCTCTCTCCGGCGGTAACCAGCAAAAGGTCATCCTAGCAAAATGGTTGGAACGCAAGCCGGAAATCTTGCTACTCAACGAACCTACACGTGGTATAGATGTTGGGACGAAGAAGGAGATCTACGATATATTGCGCCGTTTGGCGAAACAAGGGGTTGCAGTAATTATGATTTCTTCGGATACGATGGAACTGATTGGACTTTGCGACCGTGCGATTGTTCTATATGAGCACACGATTAACGGAGAACTGGTAGGCGATGAATTGCATGAACAAAGTTTAGTTCATGCGGCAGTAGTGAAAAAGGAGGCGGCACCGGCATGAATGCATTGTTTTCCAAATTACCATCAAAGCATCAAGACTTGTTGTCCATCTATATTGCGATGGCGGCCATACTCATTGCAAATTTATTTCTCGATAGTTCTCTATTAACGGCAAACCGCATAGCTTACATCCTCGTGAGCATGTCGCCGCTTATTCTTGCTTCGATGAGCCAAACCATGGTAATACTAACCGGAGGCATCGACCTATCGATAGGCAATGTTGTTGCCCTCATGGCATGTATTGCCGCGGCTACCATGCATTTGGGGTTGTGGATTAGCTTGGCAATCGTTCTTGCATCCGGAATGTTAGCGGGGCTAATAAATGGACTACTGGTTACGTATGGGCGAATTCCTGCGATTATTGTAACACTGGCCATGCAGTTTTTCTGGCATGGTATTGCGCTGTTTATTATGCCGCGCCCGGGTGGAACCGTGAATGAGGCTTTCTTCTACTGGGTAAACGGGGGAAGTAGCACATGGGCAGGGCTAATTCTGATTTTAAGTTGCATAGTGATATGGAAATTAATTAAGTCATCAAGGCTGGGTGTTGCAATATATGCAACCGGTGATAATGCATCCGCAGCCTATGCAAACGGGATAAGCGTAAATCGCGCGCGAGTGAGCGCATATATAATTGGCGGACTGTTCGTCGCATTCGCAGGCATTGCACTGGTTGGTATTACGGGTTCGGGCGACCCCAACATTGGGGCGACATATACAATGAACTCAATAGCAGCAACAATTATCGGCGGTGCGGCATTTACGGGCGGCCAGGGACAGATGCGCGGTACAGTA
>CAYJPI010000015.1:0-1039 GCA_964372005.1 uncultured Oscillospiraceae bacterium
TGCATTTTTCATCATCGATGCGAACTGACTTGTCTTCGCCCATGCTTATGGCATCAACCTTGCACGCATTCTCGCATGGACGCTTGTAGTTAACGATAGCGCTATAGGGGCATACCTTCGCGCAGCGCCCGCACTCCACACATTTCTCCTTATCGATATATGCTTTTTGATCATGCCCGAATACGATTGCATTCTTTGGACATACATCGGCACATCTATGCGCGATACATCCCCTGCAAGCATCGCTGACCTTGTAACCAACAACCGGACACTCATCACAGGCGATGTGAATGCAACGGATGACGTTATCGTCATCGTCGATTGCGCCCATGGCAATTTTTACACGTTCAGCCAGGATGGCACGCTCTTTGAACACACAGCATCTCATGCACGGTTCCTCTTCCGAAAGGACTCGATTTGGGATATCGTGTATGTTACGCATAAGTGTTCCATCAAATGCAAGCGCGGAAACTTCGCGCAGAACCTTATATTTAAGCTCCTGTACTTTCGTATCAAACCTTCTATTCATATGTAGCGAACTCCACTTCTCCTTAAACATAGCGCCGTAACTATTGTGGGCACTATCTAGGCATATTCTAAAAATAACTTACCTTTATGTTCTTGCCCATGAGTTTCAAGCTGTTGGCAAGCTCATCGACGAGGCGCATTTTGATGCTAAACCCAATCGGCAACCCGGGGTTTTGGTGCGCAGGGTTGATGGCACGTCCAACAAAGAAATTGATATCCGTTGCATCTTCAATGAGCATCCGAGCGATAGATGAAGCCCCATCCTTAGCGCTACTCCACTGCGAATATGCATCGTTTGAAGCAAGATAATTTTGCGAAAACTCCAGCACCTTAGTAACGGTAATTACCCCTTCGGTTACAAGGTCGATCCCCTCTACACGTGCGGTAGGGGGGATATCGTGGCTCAAGAAGTCGAGGCTTACTTCTATGGGCTTTTTAAGATAATCCGCCGCTATCTTAGATGTTGTACCACCGCAAACAATGTGCTTGCCCGCCTTCGAAAAGAAGAGGG
>CAYJPI010000015.1:1049-5792 GCA_964372005.1 uncultured Oscillospiraceae bacterium
CTTTGAGCATTCATCTCGGCTCGATGGAGGGACAATGAGCAAATTCACTTGTTCACGTTTACGTATGCGAAGTGTGCACGCGGTTGTATCATCGCCCGGCTTTTCATCGTAAAGACGGTTACACTCATCAAGAAGAAGCGAACTAAGCGTTTTTGCTGTGAAGCCCACATGCGACAGAGGTTCCATGTATGCACTTATTTCCGGCAATTCCCAGCCGAAGTTCAATTGTCTGCCTACACCGGCATGGATGGCACCGTCACTTAAAGCAATGAGGATGTCATCTTCCTGAACAGGAAAACGCGAATAGTAAATCTTCTTACCATCTATCACAAGCTCTTCTTGATGATAGGTTTGTATCCTACCATCGCGAAGAAAGATCATGGGAGGATTATCGTACCTGTAGATTTCGGCCTCTTCATTGTCGATAATGCGCATTATGGTGAAAGTTGAATACGCTACGGATCGCACCGAACAAACGGGCAAAGTGGATGCGATTGTGGAAACGCAGTTTTCTATCGACATCCCTTGGGACATCATCGTAGATACGATGGTTGCACACAAAGTAGAAAGTATGTTTGCCTTCACGCCGCTTCCAAGCCCATCAGCTAATACGGCGATGCACCCATCATCCTTTTCTACCAGAGCAACGGTATCACCACAAAGCTCTTCACCGGCTTTCAATAGGCTTTTATAGCCAATTTCCGTAAATAGCTCATTCATCGGACAGCGACTCCTTTAATCGAGTAAGCGCGATTTTTGTTTCTGCGGCGGTTTCACCGAGCAAAGATGCAATTTCCTGCACGATGCGCATCTGCTTTTCAACCACATGGTCGGCCGTTTCTATGGTTTTTCTATTGATGTGCTCCTTGCGTTCGCGCGCATTCTCAGCATCGGTAACATCGCGCATAAGGCACATGAAAAGTTTATAGTTACGGTCGTAGATGATGGTCATACCGACATGCTTTTTGTACTCGCTCAAGTACACAAGCTTATCGTTTATTGATGCACCTGAATCACGCACGCGCAAAAATGGGAGTGGATCGAGTATACGCACTACACCATCGCCAAGAACATCCCCTGCATAGCGTATCGACATTAGCGAGCAAGCAGTTGCATTGATCTGTTGCACTTCCAGCTCATCGTTGAGTACTATGATGGCATTGGGCGAGTTGTTAACAATATGCGAGGAGAACGACTCGGCCTTCTTTTGCAAGAACGGTAAGCACATGGATGACTCCGCTTTACCTTCTATGACGGCGGCCGCTTTATCTCGGCATGAATCATAACCGCAACTACCGCAGTTCAGCTCGTCGGACGGTTCATCTTTGCCCATCATTCTGAGCATTTTTACGATATCCGCTTCGCTGTGATTTGGCCGTGTGCAATGTGGCTCATAGCGAGTAATTAAATCGCTCGAACTGTAGTTAACCGGAAAATCCGTATCGCCCACATGTTTCATTATTGACATATAGTCGCGGATGGGGTTCTTCTTCTCCATCAAAGGGCCGCCGATGCAACTTCCGCTACATGCAGACATCTCTATGAAGCACTTGGTTATGTTGCCGCATATTACATCCTTGATGGCCTGTATACAGTTTTGTAGCCCATCAACCTTTATGTAGTCCACATCGGTGCGAGTTTTATCCATGCTCGATAGGATTCCGCCTGAGATGGGGAAGGAACGGGCACGGCCGATTTTCTCCGCCTGAGTTTCGGCTTTTAAAACAATGCCGGCATCCTTTATCATGGAGCTGAGTTCCTCAAAGGTGAGAACTGCATCCGTTCCTTGCTCATCGCCTTCAAGTTTTTTTGCGATGCAAGGCCCTATGAATACCACCTTAGCATCATCGTAACGCTTGCGTATATCCTTCATATGTGCGCTCATTGGCGTAATTATGTCCGCAAGGAAAGCGCTCGCTTCCGGGTAATGATTGGTTATAAGCCGGTTTACTGCCGGACAGCAGGAGGAGATCACAACATCATCGGTTTTACTCAGTAGCTCATCATAGCTTTTTTTCACCATGGTAGCGCCGAGTGCCGTTTCCTCTACCTCTGTGAAGCCGAGGGTCTTGAGTGCTTTTTCCATAACGGATATTCCAACGCCGTAATTTGCCGCAAATGATGGTGCGAGGCTGACTACGATTGGGTGGCCTTCCTGCATCATTACGCGAACCTTCTCAACATCATCGCGCACCTGCTTTGCGTTTTGTGGACATGAAACAAAACATTCCCCACAAAAGATGCATTCATCAGGGAGTATATGTGCTTGGTTTGCCGAAAATCGTATCGATTTTACAGGGCAGTGCCTAATGCACTTATAGCAGTTCTGGCAGTTGGATTTTTTTAACCTAAGGATTTCGCTCATAGCTCACTCTTCCGCCCAACAATGTGCTCAAGAAAGAAGTTTTCCGCCTCTTCGGGCTTGGTAGAAAAATGCTCACCATCTACATTAATGCAAACACCATTCAAACAATTGTCTAGGCAAAATGTTCCGGATAATTCTACATTGGCGATATTATGTTTCTCAACTAGTTCGCGGAAAATTTCCACAACATTTCGAGATCCCTTCAAATGACATGAGCTTCCTATACATACCGTAATCTTCATATTTTCCTCCATAATTTAGTTGAGGAGCGCTTTCGCGCCCCTCACATACTATGTTTGTTTTTAGCTTATCTATAGTACGCGTTTAAGTACATTTGTTTGAGCTCCGACATGAGGGGGAAACGGGGGTTTGCGCCTGTGCATTGATCATCGAATGCCTGCTCTACCATATCATCTAAGCGAGCGAGGAATTCCTTTTCATCGATGCCATACTCGCGGATGGAAGCCTTGATGCCAACGGTATCGCGCAATTGTTCAATCTTCTTGATGAGAGATTCAACCTTCTCGGTATCGTTTTTGCCTTGGAGGCCGAGGAATTCGGCGATTTCGGCATAGCGGCGCATCATGTGCGGGTGATCATACTGAGAGAAAGTACCCATCTTTGTAGGCACATCAACAGCATTGAAGCGGATGACCTCAGTTATCATAAGTGCATTAGCTACACCATGCGGCAAGTGGTAGAAAGCACCGAGCTTATGTGCCATCGAGTGGCAAATTCCGAGGAAAGCGTTAGCGAAGGCCATACCTGCCATGGTTGCGGCGTTTGCCATCTTCTCGCGAGCGTACGGGTCGGCCGCGCCGCTTTCATAAGCGCCGGGGAGATAGCCGAATGCCAACTTGAGGGACTGGAGAGCCATCGAGTCGGTGTAGTCCGTTGCGAGCATGGAAGCATAAGCTTCAAGGGCATGCGTTACAGCATCGATACCGGATGCGGCGGTGAGACCCTTGGGTGCATCCATCATCAAGTTTGCATCAACGATGGCCATGCTCGGCATGATCTCGTAATCAGCGAGGGGATACTTTACGCCTGTAGCCTCATCGGTAATAACCGCGAAAGGTGTAACTTCGCTTCCTGTACCCGCAGTAGTGGGGATTGCGATGAAGTTCGCTTTTTCGCCCATAGTGGGGAAGGGGCAAACGCGCTTTCTGATGTCCATGAAGCGCATTGCCATATCAGCAAAGTCGGCTTCGGGATGTTCGTAGAGAACCCACATGATCTTGCCGGCATCCATCGGAGAACCGCCACCGACGGCTATGATGCTGTCAGGCTTGAAGGATTGCATCATCTTTGCACCTTCACGTGCGCAAGCGAGCGTCGGATCGGGGGCAACATCGTAGAATGTGGTGTGCACGATGCCCATCGCATCGAGCTTATCGGTGATGGACTTGGTGTAGCCATTTTCAAACAGGAATTTATCCGTAACAATGAATACGCGCTTCTTGTTCATAACTGTCTTTAGTTCGTCAAGCGCAACTTCCAAGCAACCGCGCTTCATGTATACCTTCTGGGGAACACGATACCAGAGCATATTTTCTCTCCTCTTCGCCACTACTTTAATGTTCAATAGATGCGTAGCACCGACATTTGCCGATATGCTGTTGCCGCCCCAAGAGCCGCAACCGAGTGTAAGCGACGGTGCAAGTTTGAAGTTGTACAGATCGCCGATACCACCATGCGAGGACGGTGTATTCACAACGATACGGCAAGCCTTCATGCGCGATGCGAAGAGGTTGAGTTTCTCGGTTTCTTTGCGTTCATCGACGTAGATGGACGCTGTGTGGCCAAGTCCGCCGTCTTCAACGAGCTGTGCCGCTTTATCAACAGCATCCTCAAATGTATTGGCCTTGTACATTGCAAGCACAGGGGAGAGCTTCTCGTGTGCGAAGGCTTCGGTTGTTTCAACGCTCTCAACTTCACCGATGAGGATTTTTGCATTCTCGGGCACTGTTACGCCTGCAAGAGCGGCGATTTGGAATGCGCTTTGGCCAACGATTTTTGCATTGAGTGCACCATTGATGAGGATTACATTGCGTACCTTCTCGATTTCGTCAGGCTTAAGGAGGTAGCAACCGCGCTTGATGAATTCATCGCGAACCTGCTTGTACACGCTCTTCATTACGATGACCGACTGCTCGGATGCGCAGATCATACCATTGTCGAATGTTTTAGAGTGGATTATGGAGTTAACGGCGAGAAGGAGGTTAGCCGAATCATCGATGACGGCAGGAACATTACCTGCACCAACGCCGATAGCGGGCTTGCCGCTCGAGTATGCCGCTTTAACCATGCCGGGGCCACCGGTAGCAAGAATAACATCAGCTTCCTTCATAACGGTGTTGGTGAGCTCAAGCGAGGGA
>CAYJPI010000015.1:5802-13467 GCA_964372005.1 uncultured Oscillospiraceae bacterium
GAACATCAACCCAATCGATGATGCCGGCGGGAGCGCCTGCTTTAACTGCCGCATCGAGTACAACCTTAGCAGCTGCGATGGTGCATCCCTTTGCACGGGGGTGGGGGCTTATGATGATACCATTCCTCGTTTTAAGTGCGAGGAGAGTTTTGAAGATCGTGGTGGATGTGGGGTTAGTGGTAGGAATTACGGCGGAGATAACGCCCACGGGTTCTGCGATCTTAACGATGCCGCTTGCCTCGTCTTCTTCAACTATTCCACAAGTTTTAGTGTTCTTGTATGCGTTATAGATGTATTCTGCAGCATAGTGGTTCTTGATTACCTTGTCTTCGACGATACCCATTCCGGTTTCTTCAACCGCCATTTTTGCAAGCGGTATGCGCATCGCATTAGCGGCTGTTGCGGCTGCAAGGAATATTGCGTCTACCTGCTCTTGCGTGTACGTTGCAAATGCCTTTTGTGCGGCACGCAAATTTTCAAATGCCGACTGCAACTTCTCTACATTATCGATGCTTTCCCTCATTGTACGATCCTTCATGTTAGTACTCCTTAAAATTATATTTCACACGGTTTCCCGTGAGAATAACGTATTATCAGTGGGAGGAAAAAGGTTCATCTTGTTTCCCTCGCCCTTGATTGTTAAAATAATAACATGTACCTTTCCACTTTGCAAGCCTTTTTGATAAAATTTTATCAATATATTATTTGAGCAAAATTGCGGTAGGGTTAACTATTTTTTATGTGGGCATTTTCGGGCTGAATTTTGCAAAAAAATAGACAGTCCTCCCATCCGAAAGACTGTCTTAAAGTGTCTAAAAAGCGCTTCTAAACCGCGATTTTGGGCCTTACATACCATCATAATCCTTGGTGATTATTGCATGTAGCCTTTTACTACTCAACCTTCATAACTATGATGCCGGATTTTTCAAAGGTCTGTGTGTATTCCGGTTGTATGTGCGTATCCGTAATTAAGTACGATATCCCCGATATCTCACCACTCGAAAAATTGTTTTTCTTCCCAACCTTCGTGCTGTCGGTGACTATGAAAACCGGCCCGGCGGAACGGCTTATCATTTCTCGGTTTATCAATGATTCTTGGAACACAACCGTACTTATTCCCTCCTCAGCGATTCCACTTACGCCAAGAAAAGCCTTGGATGCAGTAACATAATTTAGAACATGTGTCGCAAAATCCCCAACCATCGATTGCTTTCGGCCGTAAACCTGCCCTCCGGTTAGAACCACCTCAATATTAAACGGCAATTCTTTTTCAAGGATTTTTCCATTGTTGGTTACTACAACGATGTTTTTATCACCTATGTAATCAAGTATTTCAAGCACGGTGGAGGATGAATTCATGAATATAGTGTCCCCGTCCTCAATAAAACCTGCCGCAAAGCGCGCAATGCGCTGCTTCAACTCTGCATTATCTGAGGGGAAGAGCACATCCTCGTAATATGGGCTTACAACGGTTGCACACCGTAATGCCTCTTTACTGCGCCCATATCCTCAAGATACTGCAAATCTCTTCGTATTGTATGCGGTGAAGTATGAAATATGCTTGCCAAGTGATCGGTGTTAAACTGGTTGCCACCTGATAAGTATGCAAGCAAATCATGCCTTCTCTTGTTTACTACATTTGACGGGCTTTTCATCGTTGTACTACCTTCCGGTTTAATGGGACATATCGCCTTTGAAATGCGCATAAAATCCCTTTTTATGTTCATTATATCTCATTTGGGTAATTTATACAACAAAAAAGATCGGTCGACATAATTCGGCCGATCTTTTAGATAGTGTCGACACTATCTGAAAAAGTATGATGAGCTATTGCCCATAGTAGGCATTTTCACCATGCTTACGGCTAAAGTGCTTTTCTGTGATGTATGCGGGAATGGGGTTGATGTCACGGTTTATCTGTTCCGCAACGAAGGCCATGTGCGCTACCTCTTCGATAACCACGGCATTGTGTACCGCATCATGCGCATCCTTGCCCCAAGAGAATGGGCCATGGTTTGAACAGATGATGCCCGGGTTGTGCATTGGGTTTATGCCTTTTGCCTCGATTGTTTCGATGATTACGCTTCCTGTGTTCTTTTCATAGCCTGCATCCACCTCGTCGGGGGTTAATGCACGCGAGCAAAAGATGTCACCATAGAAATAATCGCTATGTGTTGTATTGTAATTAGGAATATCGCGGCAAGCTGATGCCCAAGCCACAGCCATCTTGGAGTGGGTATGGACGATTCCGCCAATATCGGGATACTTCTTGTATAGCTCAATATGCGTTGCAGTATCCGATGAGGGCTTGTAGCGCCCCTCCACAACATTTCCATCCAAGTCCATTACAACCATATCGTCTGCGCAAAGTGTATCGTAGGATACGCCGCTGGGTTTAATAACGAAATATCCTGTTTCACGGTCAATGCCGGAAGCATTACCCCATGTGAAAGTTACAAGATTGTACTTTACCAAATCCATATTTGCCTCAAATACTTGTTGCTTTAATTCATTAAGCATGTCCATCCTCCTTATCGAGTATCTTTCTCATCATGTCATTTGCGTGCGTTATCTGTTCAAACCAATCATCATTGCCAACATGCCAAAGCTCTGTAACATATTTACGCACTCCAAGAGAATAGCATGTTTTTACTATACTGTCAAAGTCAACATGTCCGGTACCGAAGGGTATTTCGCGGAATTTTCCCGGCACAGTTTCCTTTAGGTGGACGGCAAACAAATGTCCTGCACCGGTTTTAAGGTCGTCAAGCTCGCATTTATTCATAGCTTTTGCGGCATTTGTGATATTGCCGCAATCCGGATATACTCCAAGATAGGGCGAGTTTACTATGTTTACATACTCCATAGACTTTTCAACCGTATTCATGAAATCTGTCTCCATGGTCTCAAATGCAAGTATAACGCCATGCTTGGCCGCCATTTCAGTGGCTTTTTTTAGATTATCGATGAACAGAGCCTTAGTTTCGGCATCCCCTTGCTCATAGTAAACATCATATCCTGCAAGTTGAATTATTTTCACTCCAATATGGGAAGCAAACTCAATCGCCTTGCGCATTATTTGCATTCCGCGATTGCGAACTGCTGCATCCTTGTTGCCGAGTGAGTATTTTCTATGGCCGCTCAAGCACATTGAATGTATATATAGTCCCGAGGCACGCATATCGTCGATGAGCATGTCCCTTTGAGCGATGCTCATATCAAGACGAGACAGCTTTTCATCCGTCTCATCAATGCTAATCTCGAGATAGTCGAAGCCTGCTTTTTTTGCATTCAAAAGCTTCTCGCGAAACTGAAGATAGTTTGGCATTGACTTTTCGTAAAGACCGAGCGAATAACCTCTCATATCAGTTCACCTCATACCATGCTATTTCATCCGTCTCGCGGTTTGCCGCAACGAGATATGTTTTGCCGCCATCCTCAAAACAAAGCACATTGGCAGGGCCTACATCATCATCAAGCACTTCATAGCGGTACTCGCCATCGCAGTGAGAAATCGCGATGAGTTGGCGCTTTCCACCCCTATGCCCTAAAAATGCAATGTCCTTGCCGCCAATATTATATGCCCAGAGTGCGTGTGAAAAATCAAATGGTTCCGCATGGGTATACGCATTCTCGTATGTACCGTTTTCGTTGCGGTAAATATCCAGACCCGCACCGTGGAAGGGCGAAAACACGAGAAGTTCAGGCTTGCTATCGCCATCGAAATCAGCCAGTAAAGCATCGCTTGCCGGTGTGGATAACAGCTGTTCAACACCCCAACCGTGCTCCCCTTTTGCCGGAGGAGTAAACTTATACACGCCCTCTTCGCAAGAGATGGCGGCGCTTTCATATCCGTTTTCACGTATACGGTAATAACCGTGGTTTTTGAGCATCTCATCCTTCACTACATCCATCGTGAACTGGTTTTCATCGCTGAATGCGGTGAGCTCGCTCGGAAGTACAGCGGCGTATACCTTGCCCTTATGCGCCCAGTCATCCTTGAAATCACGGCCCGAGCAAAGCGTGCAAGCGATTAAATAATACACACCGTCGCGCAAGATGATATCGAAGCGATGCACATGAGGTAAGTGCATAAGCGTGTTGATCTTCCACCCGTCAGCTGTTGGAGTAACCACAACAATTTTCGATTCTTTAGAATCATTAGGTGAATAAAACTTTTGTGTGGCCAAAAACTGTCCGTTCGCGCCCGGAACCGCCACTATCGACATTGTGCCGCCCGGCTCATCCCAAATATCCTCAACGAAAGTACCGTCAGCTAAAAATAGCTTGCATTTGTTCACCTTTTCGGCAGCTACGAGTATATGTTTCTTATCGTTATACATGATCTCGCCAATGGCGTAACATTTTTCAAGTTCATGTGTTTTAATCTTTTTTATATTCATAATTTCTTTCCTCTTCTATTTCCTCTTCAAGTCCTTATCGAGCGATTCATGTATGTAAACTTGAAATCCGCCCTGCTGTTGCAAATGATAAACCGCATTGCGAAGGTGTGGTTTTTTGAACTGCAACTTCATCTTTATTTTTGTTTTCTTTGACTTGATCGTCATAACAGCTCGATATGCGCCACCTTCATCGAAATGTATGGATTCGATATCCTCCCACGGTATGGTGAAACATATCTTCTCTATTCCGCGCTCGGATATTCCCCTTTTTATACCAAAAGTTCCGAATAAAGCAACAAGTATCAGAATATTTCTAATGCTCTCGCTCAGTATAGCAACGCTATTTAAGGGAGCTAAAGCGAAGTAGGCGAGCATTACGAGCGCAAAAATAAAAATATCGTCATTTCCCTTAACTTTAATTGTACGATTCCTTTTGTGTATCAAAATTGCTTCAAACACGATTATTGTCGACGCTATTGCCGAAAGCGCGTAGTTGAGGATATCCATAGAAACATTCCTTCCTTAGATGATACTATCTAGGTTTGAGTGATGAAAAAAATGAGGGGTTGCAAGTTTTACACATACGCCACCCCTCTTTTCTATAGCATTAGCTATTTTTGAATTGACCATGCTTTTTAAAGCATTCGAGTGAGAAGAGCATCGACTCTCTCGTGGTTCCGATAGCATCGAGATAACCGTATTCAACTGCGATTAGGCCACCCTTGGGTGTTGCCCATTTTTCGCAAAGCTCAATAACTTCGGCTTCGATCTTTTCCTTATCGCCTGTCGGCATCGTATCTTGTATATCGACCGCCGCTTCGAAGCAAACACGCCCTCTTGCAATCTTTGACACCTCATCGATCCCTACCAATCTTGGCTGATGGATGTTAATGATGTCCGCGCCGAGTTCAATCAAGTCCTCGAGGATTTCATTTATTTTTCCATCAGTATGGAAGCGGATGTCCATCTCGCATCTGTGCGCCGCATCGAAAACGCGCTTATACTGAGGCTTAAAGATGGTGCGCCATGAATCGGGCGAAATCATCAGGTTTTCCTGCGTACCCCAATCGTCGGTGGTATCGTAGCAATGAACCCTTCCTTTACCCAAACGATAAGCTTCCTCGATTATGCCAATCTGGTAATCGGCAAGCTTCTCCGCCAACTCCATTACATACTCTTCGTCGGCAATGCAATCCATCAGGGTATTAGTAAATCCACGTAGGAAGTGCATGCGCTCAAATATGCACTGTGGGCTGTTAAGCTGTACATATTTGCCGGCTGCCTCAGCCTCGGCGAGTGCTTCTTCAAGCCCATCGAATCGCCCTTCCGCTTTAGGATCCGGAAAAACGAATGTTTCAAGGTCGTCCCAATCTTCTATGGGGATATTCGTAACCTGTCCCATGTCCGAGCCGCTATCATCATGAGTGCCCCAAAGGCAACCCCATTCATCGTACTCGTCATTCTTTGCACGAACCTTCTTTTTAACACTGTATGTCGCATCCGCGTCGCGCTTATCCTTAGGAGGTAGGACGAATATGCGATACACGTCGCCCTCGCCGCCGATTCTATCGTATCGGATGCCGATGCGTTCCGGTCCGGAGAAGTTAATATTACCCTTTATGATTTCATAGCCGGTCATAAGGTCACCCCTTACTTAATTTCGCTGGGGAAATGTTCTTTGATGGCGCCGATAAGCACTTCTGTTACGCCCTTAACGTCGATAAGGTTCTTTGTAACCGCAAGCACAGCATTGCTCGGGGGGAGCATCTCGGACCATTCGGGGCTTGTTACTACGATGTCGGTGTTGGTGATGTAGCTCATTGCTTCACCGAAAGAGCAGCTCTCAACATTCGCATCTACGCCATGCTCGTCGCAGATTTTCTTTACGCTCAGTTTCAAGATGGTGCTTGTACCCATACCGTTACCGCATACACACAAAAGATTCAACATAGTTTTAGATCTCCTTTCAAATTAGCGCGTGTTTGTTTTTTTCGAAATCATCGTTTCATGCCATGCTCGGTACGCGTGGCTATGAGGAGGCATAAAACGATGATTTCAGTTCTATTAGCCCGCTACCGGAATGCCAAGTGCGCTTCCGATAAACTTGAATATCGCTGTGATTATCATCCATACGGTTGCATAGTCACCGCTGCCCTGCCACCACTGGAGGCCGGTCATCTGGATGGCAAGCATCGAACCGAAGATTTGGATAAGACCCATGCATGTGCAGATAATCGCTGCAGCTTTCCAGCCGCCGAACTTGTTAGCGAATATCGAAACAGTGGCATTATCGAAGAACAAGGGGATGAAGCCGGGGATGATGAATATCGGGGACTGTGTTACAACGAGGATAACAACGCCCGCGATCTGGCCGAGAGCACCGAATACTAGGCCGAGAACAACCGACTTGGGAGCGAATGCGAAGAGCGCCGCACAGTCAACCGCTGCAACGGAACCGGGGAGGATCTTATCGGAGATACCTTTGAAGGAGAGCATGAGCTCGCCAACGAACATACGAACACCGGAGAGAAGAACAACGATGTTTGCAGTGATTGTGAGAGTTACCCAGCAAAGAAGAACGATGGGGTTCGTAAGAGTGCCTTGTCCGTAAATGCCGCGAAGAGCGTCAATCTGCTCAGTGCCGATTACGAGGAAGATGATAGCTATGGACAAGAACATAACGAGTGCGGTTGCAATGATGTTATCCTGGAGGATGTTGAGCGATTCGGGCATCTTCTTCTTTTCGATGTCATCCTTTTCGGGATTACCGATTTTGGGAGCAATCTTATATGCAAGATATGCCATAACCATCTGCTGATGTCCGACGGTGAAATCCGCACCACCCGTGATAACCTGTGTGGGCTTGATGAGAATTGTCGAAGCGATACCCCAGTAGAGTGCCGTTACGAAAGCGGAAATAAGAATTGTGGGAATCATGCCGAGATTCAAGAACTTCCATACGATGAACACTGTTACAGCGGTTTGTGTAAGCATAACATTACCGGTGAGGAATACAGCTCTCATCTTGGTGAATTTCTTCAAGGCTACGAAGATGAGGTTAAACACGAATGCGAGAAGCAAAGTGTAAATTCCCCATGTTGCACCTGTGCCCGAGCCAAGGACAGCGTCCATGATCTCATATGCATTCGTCATTGTGGGGTAGGTGTTTAGGCCTGCACCCTGGAGACCTGTCGCACTTTGTACGGCAGTTAATAGATGGCCGAAGTTTGCAATAAGTGCGCCCGAACCCATACCCATTACG
>CAYJPI010000015.1:13477-14236 GCA_964372005.1 uncultured Oscillospiraceae bacterium
ATACCGATGGAAGCTTTCATTGCACCCATGAGTGCCTTTGAGAACTTCTGCTTCATGGCCAAGTAGCCGATGAAGACAACGATACCCATCAGTACGAAGGGTTGTCCGAAGATCTGTCTGAGGAAAAAGTCTACGATTGATTGAAACATGTTTCTACTCCTTGCATTTGATTATTTTTGCCAAAAATTTAGCGACGCCATCGTCGTTATTAGATGATGTAATGTAAGATGCTCTCTTCTTGAGCTCATCCGTGGCGTTTTCCATCGCAATACGATGGTCTGCGCAGTCAAACATACTTAAATCATTGTCGTAATCACCAAAAACACAAACATTCTTATCCGTTATATTCAGTGATTCCTTGATGTGCTCGATTGCACTGAATTTGGACACTTTCTCACCAAATACTCCAAGTAGCCCAAATCCGGTACTCTCCACGCAAATCGATGGAATTGTTTTTGCATAGTCAAAAAAAGAATTATACTTTTCCACGTCATCTTCGTATATCATTATTTTAACTATGTCATCCTTTGAAAAATCTGCGGGAATTTCTTTATAATTTAGTTTTGTGGGATATCCTTCTCTCTCGCTGAGAGATTCATAATCTGTGAAGCGCTTTACGGGGCCGACGGCTCCCTTTGAATGGTAAATTCCGCTAGAACAGTAAATTACTACAATGTAGCCGTTCGCCTCGGAATACTGTATGATTTGTCTTGTGGTTGCCGGGGAAACCCCTTCAAGATAGCTTATCCCCTCATCGGT
>CAYJPI010000016.1:0-11966 GCA_964372005.1 uncultured Oscillospiraceae bacterium
TGTCGAACGCGCGTAAAGCTGCTATGATGCTGGTAAGATGCCTATGCGGCAACACAAAGCTCAAATCGCCCGGTACAGCCGTTTTAAGTGTGGGTATGGTTGTGGACTTGCGAAGCCTCGACGCATCCGTCCTACGGCCTTGCAAGAGGTCTCCCAAGCGCTGCACCATGATACCGCCGCCCGTTAGCATGTTCCCAAGCTGTGCGGTGTAATTGCCGTAGCGTATGGGCGCATTGAAAGGCTCAGTGAAACGGGTGGATACGAGCATCGCAAAATTCGTATTTTCGGTGCGGCGATCTTCATCATGATAGCTGTGGCCGTTTACCACCGCGATCCCACCTTCGTAGTGCTCCTCGCTTACGATACCGCCGGGATTCATGCAGAAGGTACGCACACGATTTTCGAAGGTATCCGAATAGTACACGAGCTTAGCTTCATAAAGGTGCTTCGTAAGATGATCCATCACGGAGTTTGGCACCTCTACGCGCACACCGATGTCAACTTCATTATTCATGGTTGGGATTTGAAGGCGATTTGCCTCCTCTGTCAACCATTCAGCACCGCCACGGCCGGGCGCAATAACCACATAGGGTGCATAAACATCCCATTCCTCGCCCTTTTGGTTGCCGATGGTTGCGCCCTTAGCGCGTCCGTCTTCCGTGATGATGCGCTTAGCGCTCGTTAGCTCCAAGAATGTGAATCCGGGGCGTTTTTCGAGTTCCTCATACATGTGTAAAAGGGTGCTCGCCGAATACTCCGTACCCATGTGCCTTACAGGACAGCGTACAAGATGAATATTATGGCGGCTGGCCTCGTATGCGATTTCCCCTACTTTGGGATCGTTTCTTCCGTGCACCGTGTCGGGCGCACCGAATGATGTATATATGGTATCCGCGTAATCGATTAGCGATTGCGCTTCGCTTTGACTCATATAGTCGGTGATGTTGCCTCCCACCTCATACGACAGTGAAAGCTTTCCATCGGAAAAAGCACCGGCACCGGCCCATCCTGCCATAATGGCACATGGCTTGCAATCTGTGCAGTATCCGAGTGTGCGCGCAGGGCAAGTGCGCTTTTCTAAACTTCTTCCCGAGTCTATAAGGAGCACTTTTTTCTCAGGATCGTCCTTTGTAAGTTCCAGCGCGGTAAAAATTCCCGCAGGTCCCGCGCCAATAATAATGGCTTCGAATTTGTTATCTATCATATCCATGACCTCCATTCCTAACCACATCATAGCTTACTCTATACTATAGCATTTGTCAATCACAAAAGCTATATATATAAGCATTTTTTATATCTGCCATGCATGCATATTTGGATTCCTTCACTCATATCGTATGATATATGCGGAAAGGGGCGATGCAAATGGGCGATGCACTGCAAAGGCTGTTTTTCAGGCTACGCTTTAACGGACTTTTCTTCCTGTGCCTTGCCGCATTCGTCAGTATCACTCAATTTGATGAACCGATTAGCGAGCCCAGCTTAGCACAGGTAAAAAGCGTTGACTTACCTGTGCTGATGTACCATAGCTTCCTAAAGGATCCCGACCGTGCTGGGAAATTTGTAATCTCTCCCGACGTATTTCGCTCCGACATGGCATACTTAAAGGAAAACGGCTACACAAGCATAAGCCTTGCCGCACTAATAAACTTTGTGGACGGCATAGCAGCTTTGCCCGAGAAACCCATACTTATTACCATCGACGATGGCTATTATAACTCCCTCACCTACGCTCTTCCTATTTTAGAAGAGTATGATATGCACGCCGTGGTTTCAATCGTCGGTTCTTTCAGCGAAGCATATAGCGAAAACCCCGAACAGAACCCAAACTATGCATATCTTTCATGGGATGATATCAGCATACTTTATGGAAGCGGGCATATCGACATTGCCAATCACTCCTTTTCCTTTCACAGCAAGGAAGGCGACAGGAACGGCGCACAAAAGATGGAGCATGAGAGCGACCTCGAGTATAGAACGCTTTTCATGGATGATACGGCAAAACTCCAGAACACCCTCCTGTTTCAATGCGGTTTTTCACCTAGCGCATACTGTTTTCCATATGGGGCTGTAAGTTCAGCCGCGAACGACTGTCTCGATGAGATGGGCATACGCGTGTCACTCGGCTGTGAGGAAAAGGTGAACACTATAACCGTCGGCGCGGATTGCCTTTATAATCTTGGAAGGTTCAACCGCAACAACGGCCCCTCCACCGAATCATTCATGAAGCGAGTGCTGCCCTAATTGTACAAGTAACGCCATGATAGTGTAGTGAATATACTACATGAGGGAATATTCATCCCTGCTCAAAAGAAAGGAGCAATATCATGGAAAACTTTGAATTAACAAGCAGTACATCCCAACTTTGTCCCGCCGTAGGCTATCAGTCGGTCGGCGTTTGTGTGCCTGTAAGCGTAATGCCTTTTGCACAGGCAGGAAAAACCACCACCAATTGTGTAGGCAAACCCGTAGTTTGTGCGGGCGAAAAATGCTGCAAGGGTAAGAAGAACGGCACATGCTCTTTCACCATCAGCCAGAAAATAGTTGTCGAGGTGCCCGTTCAATTCGGCGCAACGACAGCAGTGGGTGACGCATTTGTCGATTGCATCGGCGCCTACGATAAGGACGGCGGATGCAGGCCCTGCCGCGAAATCGAAGAAGAAATGGAGTAATAGAAGCGATGGAATCGAAGGTTTGTTGCAACGATTGTTCTCATCCGCGCGATTGCGCGGCCGCACAGGGTGAATCTTACGATGTAAGCAAGCAAATTGTGGATGTAAGTTTGCCGATCAATCTCAGTGCCATAGCTGCGCTCGGGTGCATTGATGCGAAATGTTGTGACGAACCTACCCTCGTATGCAAATCATCCGACGGGAAGAATACGAGCGAAATCGTGATTACTCAGCGCATCGAACTTGCCATCCCCGTGCAATTCGGTGTAAACATTCATGTTGGCGATAGTGAGATTGATTGTATAAACGATTAGCCTACATTCGCTTTTTCAGCCGAGTGCATGCATGTGCGCTCGGTTTTATTGTAAAAAGTTGCTTATTTTTGCAAGTAATATATTGTGTTTTTATGCACCATACCGTATAATGTAATAGGCATAAATGTAATATTGTATTAGAATAAATAAATGGAGGAACATCCAATGCCCTCGACGGCCGCACACGCACTGTTTGCCCAAGTCTCCAAAAATGCTTCCTCCCAAAAAGTGCGGGATATTATTGGCACACATGAAAACATGTTCAAGCTCGGCGCACAAGGTCCTGATTTGCTTTTTTTTCATGAACCGTATCGCAAGAATGCAGTATATAACCTTGGAATTACTCTTCATGATAAAGTGGGCTCGTACTACTTTAATCGCTTAAAGGATACACCAAAGAGTACCGCACAATTAGCTTATTTACTTGGCGTGTGTTGCCATTACGCGCTAGACTCTAACTCCCACGCTTACATAAACACCTTTAATGGAGCGCACGGGGAGCACAGCCGCCTTGAGGCGCAGTTCGATGGGTTCATGATGGCTAAGATGAATTGCAAGCAAAAAAGATATGAACTTGTACCCAAAATAAACGTGGATATCGATGCACTTGCGCTTTCATATCCCGAGATATCTCGCCGAATTATTAAGAATTGCGTTCATGCAATGCGCTTTTATATGTGGCTTGCCGATACGGGGAAACTATTGTACTTCATTACCCGTTTTATAAAAAACGGAGATACCTTTGCGGCCGTGTCATTGCCGGGCAAAACCCGTGACGATGATGTTATGCGCAATATTCTCTCATATTATGAAAGTGCAATATCCAATGCCGCTCACTTTATGCAACTCGTCGCCGATGACAACACCGAGGCTATTGAACAACAAATGAAAAGGAACTTTGAAGGGATTACGCTATGAAATTTACTAGGGAAGAAAAAAGCTGGGTTTTCTATGACTGGGCAAACTCAACGTACGCAACCACAATGCTCGCCTCGATATTTCCGATTTACTTCGTTGGAATAGCGATAGAAGCAGGACAGTCAGGCGACTATTGGTGGGGTATAGGAACATCGATAGCTACATTTATTTCGGCAATCTTAGCTCCTATTCTAGGTGCCGTTGCAGATTTTAGCGGCATGAAAAAGAAGCTTTTCGCCGCATTACTGTTCATAGGCCTTCTATTTACCGCATTTTGCGCGTTCATCGATACATGGCAATTGATGCTCATCGGCTATGTTATTTCAAATGTAGGTTACCATGGGGCAAATGTTCTTTACGATAGCTTCCTCGTGGATATCGCCCCTCCGGAAAGGATGGACAGGCTTTCAACATGGGGTTATGCGATGGGTTATGTTGGCGGAAGCACCATCCCCTTCCTTATATCGATCGCGCTTATAACCTTCGGCGAAAATTTCGGCGTGGATTCGGTGCTTGCTGTTAAGCTTTCGCTTATTCTCACCGTATTATGGTGGGGACTTTTCTCAATACCTATACTCAAAAATTGCAATCAAAAATTCGGTACTTATATGCGTAGCACGAAATATGTTTATGTTGTGCTTGTGTCTGTATGGAGCACGCTCAAGACCATGTTAAAGAATAAGTCGATGCTGTTCTTTATATTGGCGTATTTCTTTTATATCGACGGTGTAAACACCGTTATCACCATGGCTACGGCGTATGGAACGACGCTCGGACTCAACGATGTAGGGATGATACTCGCACTAATGATAACCCAGCTCATCGCCTTCCCAATGACTATACTCTTCGGGCGGCTTTCAGCAAAGCACGGCGCATACCGCCTTATTTTTTCATCGATATTGCTTTATCTCATAATATGTATGACGGGTTTCTACATGGGCTTCGGCATAGAAGAGGGCTTCTTAACTCTCAGACAGGCCAACAGTATTTTCTGGATTCTTTCCTGCATGGTAGGCTTTGTGCAAGGCGGAATCCAGGCATTATCTCGCTCATATTTCGGCAAGATGGTTCCAAAGGAGAAGGCGAGCGAATACTTCGGTGTGTTTGACATATTCGGTAAGTTTGCCGCAATATTGGGGCCGCTCGTCTATACCCTTGTGTTAAGTTTGACGGGTAGAAGTTCCTTTGCAATCTTGGCGATTATATCACTTTTCCTCGTTGGCGGTACATTCATGCTGATTAGCAGGAAGTATGCCGGTAAATCCGCACAACTATGAGTCCTTGCAAACATCAACCCAAGTTCCACCCGTGATTTCGCATAGGCGCTCGGGCGTAACCACAACGCATGAAGCCGGGCTTCCTGCGGCCGGGTAAACGATATCGAAACGCTTCAAGCTCTCATCGAGGTAGATGGGTAAATCAGTTTCAAGCGCGAAGGGGCAAACGCCCCCAACCGCATGGCCTGTAAAACGGATGGCATCCTCGGGTGAAAGCATTTTCGCCTTTTTCGAGAAAAGCGTTTTGTACTTCTTATTATCTATTCTTGCATCGCCTGCGGCGAGTATGAGCATCGCGCTGTCCTCATGATAGAAGGACAGCGTTTTTGCTATGCGCGCTTCTTCCACATTTAACGCGAGTGCCGCAAGCGCAACCGTCGCGCTCGATACGGTAAACTCACGTATCTCTTCGGGGATATTGTTCTTCTCAAAATATTCTCTTACACGTTGTATACTCATGTTTCTCCTCTTGTTCTCTTATGTTATGGGAACCTCTTAATGCAGGTAGCAAAAACACGCCGGTGCATTTTATATTACACCGGGCATGCTGAGGTATCCTTTATGAAAAAATAATCTTAATTGCGTCCCAAACTCCGGGTATGAACCAAAACAAAAGTATCGTCTCGCCAACCGCAACGGCAGGTACGCCAAGCCTCGTTTCGGGCTTATACAATCCATGCTTTGCAAGGAAAAATCCCACCATTACCCCCACTCCTCCAAGGAGAAAGGCAATTGCGAGCAGGAAGTTTTCTTTGATGCGCTTAGCCCCGTCTGTCGCCTTGGCCATTATTCGGTCCGTTACGGTCAAAACAAAGCCCACTATCGTCATAATTATCAGTGCATATGCAACTATCATTGCCATATTCATATCCTCCGAACTTCTAAATCAACTTTTCGTTTTTAAGCTTTTCTAGCACCTTGTTTGCGATTTCTTTAGGGCTTAACAATGCATCATCTTGCATGCAATCAACCACGAAGAGATTATCGAGCTTTTGTGTGTAGGAAAGATATTTTTCCCTCGCCCTCATTTGCATAGATGTAATTTGCTCGTACACATCGCCGCCTTCACCGCCCATGTAGTCGCGATGTCCCTTTTGCTTCACATTGTTTTTTGCATCCTTCGTAGCAACATCGAGATACACATATGCATCAGCAACGGGCAAGTTGAAATGCTCATACTCGAGAGTTAACACGAAGTCGAGCATGTCCATCGTGTCGCGCTCACGGATACTTTGATACACCGCGTTTGATAGGACATAGCGATTGATAAGGAGCACATCCATAACCCCATCGCGATAATCCTTCAGTGCCTCATATCTATCGAGAGCAAACCAAAGCGCCATGCTTTTCGCATCCACCTCATCCGCTCTTACGCCGCCCGAACCTGAGAGAAGTCTTCCCACTTCACTACCGAAGTACGATTCATACATCGGAAACGACATCGCCGCCACCGTTTTTCCTTCGGCCTTGAGAGCCGCTAAGAGATGCTCAAGCTGCACCGTTTTTCCGCTCCCATCGATACCTTCAAATGCTATGACCTTAGTTTTACCCAAAGCAATTACCTCTTTCTACCATATAAAAGGGCTGCAAAACAGCCCTTATCATACTATCACATATTTATGCATTTTCGCAACAGCTTTATTCCTGTGCCGCCTCGATTTCTATCCCCATTTCGATTCCCTCGGTTTGCCCGGTTTGTTCTGCTTTGAGTGATTCAAGCTCATCTAAATCCAAGCGATAGAACGAGCGGATTTGCGCATTATTTTCATCTCCGGCTTCCATAATGTTGACATATAGTATACCTTCTTCATTGGAAGGATACACAAATGCCGTCTTAAGATCGAGTATGGTTTCGCTCTTCCTCTCATTGACATCATACTCCCAAAGTGTGAATGGATAATCATCGATGGGTTCCTCAATCGTCACCGATTCCTCTTCGCTTTCTTCGCTTGTTGCTTCGCCATCCTCTACTTCAAAGCTCGTTGCATCCTCGGTAAGTCCGCCCGATATACGGCTTTGCACATAGTAGAGTTTTTCGCCGTCCGGAGCGAAAAACATTATATAGGGGTAAAATTCATCCGTAATAAGCGTTTGAGCCTGCGACTGCAAATCAATGAGCGTGAAGGACTGCCCTGATCCCCCTCCCTGCTCGGCGCTCTTTACTATAGCCATGTATCTACTGTCGTCGGATATAGCGAAACTGCTTCCCGGCAAATATGGTTTCGGCACGCCACCCTCGGGTTTGATGCTATATACCATCGGCCCCGTTTCGATATTGTTTGATGCTGTGAAGTATAATTCGCCGTCAAACAAGCCAAGGCTTCCTTCATCAACATTATCATTATCAACCACGCTATGCCTTTGCATTTCATCGGGTATCGCATAGTCAAATTGATGTATCTGCATGCCGGATGTTCCGGATATGGCATATAGCACATTACCCATCGCATTAAATGTCATCTTATTGGTGTTCGTGCCAAATCCCATCTCTGAAAGGTCGTTTAATAGTTCGTATGTATCGGTATCGAACACATAAAGGTGGGTACTTTCGCTTCCTCTTTCAAGCACTGCGAGCTTGCGTCCATCAGGGGAAAACAGCGCGCTTTCAACCGAAATAAACTCAAAAGGCGTAAGTAGTCTTGATCCTCCGTCCTCTTCCAGCACATATAATTGCTGAAAGACACTTTCGCCCTCGCCCGCCTCGCGCGTGTAGAGATATCCTCCCGTAGGCATGTTTGCAAGATACAATCCATCAGGCACTACCACGGGCAATGCAAGCTCGGTATTATCATATCGCACCACGGGTGTGCTGTATGCATCGATCAGCGCAAGGTCTACTCTATAGTCGGGAAGTTCCCCCGTTGCAAGCTGCACCGTTTGCCATTGCTCCTTCGGGATATCGGGGTATGTGGCTTGCCCATTGTTGATGAAGGCCACCGCCTCTGCCTCTGTGGCAAATGCCCTCGATATCAACACCCGGTGTACAAGGTCGCTCGATAAAGTGGGCGATATGGCATACTCTGCCGAAAACGCCCCTTCGATATATGCATCATACGCATTTATTACCACGAAGTAATCATCTTCTTGCTCGTCAACCGACTCGTCAAGTGCTTCATCTATCTCGTTTAGGTAAATGCGCAGTGTATCGCCATCCTCCTCGGTGCGAATTGCAGAGTTCTCCTTCAATTGGAAGTAGATGCTCACACGCGTTTGCTCAAATATGGTCTGCTGAAAATACCCCAGCATGGACGGCACATCGAGAGAGAACCCATGCGCATAGTCCCAATATCCGAGCAGGTCAAACTCCACAACGAGCCTTGCGGGATCTTGTAGCGTGTATGCGGTATATGTCGGGATTCCGCCGCCCGACACCTCTTCATCTCCTCCGGACATACGGCTTCCCGAAACGAATGTAAACGCGAGCGATGTCTCTTCGCCCCTTGATTCCACGGTAAGCGTGCGGGCATTTGCATCATCAAGCTCAACCCCACCAATTTTTAGTTGGCCCGGCAGTGAAAAACCCGAGGGGACGCTCGGCAATTCGGGCAATACTTCCGCCTCATCCTCTTTCGCGCAGGCACATAGAAAAATGAGCGAAAGTATCGCGAAGAGTAAACCGAATCGATGAAGGACTTTTTTCATGATAAACTCCTAAATGTATTTTACATCTCTACGAATGCCGAATCCTTAGCGATGCTCTTTTGCACAGCATGGATAAAGCGCATACCTTCCACCCCGTCATGCACCGTGGGGAAGTCCAGCTCGGCCTTCGTTGGTGTACGGCCTTCCTTTATCGCGTATATGGTTGAAATTACATTGCGGTAAATGTTCGCAAAGCCGACATACAATCCTTCGGGATGCCCTGAGGCAATCCTGCTCGTCGATGCGGCATCACCGCTAAGGTAATCACATCCACGCGAAAGCAATTTTGTCGCCTCTCCTGCAGGGGTATACTTTAAATAATCGGGGTAATGCTGTTCCCACACGAGCGATCCCTTTGTGCCCTGAATGCGCGCCGTGAGCCCGTTAAGGTGCCCTGCGGCTACCTGTGTGCACCAGTATCCACCATGTGCACCGTTTTCATACTCAACTATGATGTTGGCGTCCATCTCAAGCGCTCTGCCGAATTTGTTTACAACCGCAAGCAATCTCTTCGTTTTGAGTCCAGTCAAGTACGATGCCATATGCGCAACATGAGTACCGATATCGCCCACGCAGTTCACGCCGCCGGAAAGCGCGGGGTCGGTTCTCCATATGTTCGGGTTTATTTCGCCTGCGTCCTCCCTTGAAAGTTCCTTCAGCATCCATTCCTGAACGTATTCCACATTGACGGAAAGTATCTCGCCAATGTCGCCATTCGCTATCATTTCCTTTGCGACCTTTACCATCGTATAGCCTGCGTAGGTATGCGTAACAGCAAAGATTAGTCCCTTTTCCTCGGCGATCGCAGCAAGCTCCTCGCCTTCTTCCACGGTAATACAAAGCGGCTTATCGCACACAACATTAATGCCTTCCTCTAGGAATGCTTTCGACATCTCATAGTGAAGGTAGTTTGGCGTTACTATGCTAACAAAATCGATTTTGTCCTCGCGTGCGCCTTCCGCTTTTGCCATCTCTTTATAGTTGCTGTATAGCCGATCAACCGCGTGAATTTCAGCCGTTTCCTTATTCCTTTTCTCATCGGTTGAGAAACAACCCGACACCAAAACCGCACGCATATCCAGCGCGATTGCTCTTCTGTGAACTTCGCCAATCATCGCCTGCATGCTACCGCCAACCATACCATATGTAAGTTTTTTCATTTGTTTCCTCCTAAATTTATGATGCTTGTATAAGGAGCGTATCACCCTTAAAATTATATTCGTCTACAAAGAAATCGTCCGTAAGCTCGCCCTCCACGGTAATGTCAAAGCCAAAATCATCGCACACTTGATTGTAAAAATCCAAGTACTTTGCATAAAGAGGATGCGAGCTATCGATAATCGTATCCGGGTTCACGGAATATCTATTTGCGAGCGTTTCATCCTCGAAGATGCGAATGTAATGCGATGCTTGCGCGTAGGCAAACGCACTCGGCAAGTTTTGCCTTACCTGCTTCGTCCACATCACGGCAGTGTACTCCATTTCCTCCTGAACAAAGGTTACCTCATCCCCCGCCACATTCACCGTATACTCTATCCCCACATAATCGTGGTTCGCGTCGCTTTCGCTTGCTATACCGAGGGACTGCCCGTCGAGCGCGATTGTCATCTTCTCGCAAATGTCGCGCCTTCCGATATATATGCGTGCCGCACTATTGCCCACATAAGAGTTCGCTGTAATCCCTGTTGTTACATGGTACTCGGCAATCTCGCCGTCATCCTCGGTGGGCGTATACAATAGCGGCCACGCCTCGTCAAAGGTTTCGCCCGCACGGGGAATCTCCAAAGTTTTCTCCCAGCTTGACGGATAACCGAGCGAGTAAGCAATTTTGCTGAATGCATCGAAGTTACCGTAATTTCTGAGCGTAAACAGGTTCATATTTTCATCGGCGGCTACCCTCACAACATCGTGAATTATATCATACTTGCCCATCATTTCGGATGATTCAACCATAGTCATTTCAGGCGCGGATGTATCGGGGTGAATTCGGTAGTTCTCCTCCCATGCATCCTGTATCATCACACCGACGGTGGGAATCGTTGCGCGATCGGAAAATGCGCCAACTGCCTCCATGCCTGCAAGGTAGTATACACCGCTCGATTCGCCGATGTAGTAGATGTCTTCGCCGCCTGCAAGTGCGGTTGCATATTGTTCTTCTTTGGATTTCACCATTCCCAAATCGGTTTCGCCGCGTGCGATGGTGTATGCCGTGTTCGCTCCATCGGGAGTGAAATCATACAGGATGCCAAGCTCCTCGGAATAGTCATGCGTTATCGACACATCGATGCTCGCATCACTCTTTAGCACCTGCGCCATAACCAAAAACTCGTATGTCCCACCTCTTTGCACATAGGGGAGCATGCTGTTATTTGTTCGGATAATTCGAAATGACCGCTCATCGCGATCTTCATCAACCGAGGTGCTTATTGCCCCCTGCGCCGTTGCTGTGAGGGGTATGAAGTCAACGAACTCCAGCTCGTCAAGCTCAATGGTTAGCGAGCGTTCCGCCATTGCGGCATCGGTGTAATATGCATCGGGAACAGTCAGTGTTATTTTTGCACCGATAACCTCGTTCAACGAAAAATAGCTGCTTGTTCTTTCGGTAATTTCGTAGCTCGGCGATGAACCCTCCACCGCTTCGATGCTGTAATTAACCGGCTCTATTTCAACGGAAAAATCATCTTCAAGCGCGTACGCCGTAGTGCAAAGCGTGAACGACAAGATTAGCACAAATACCCCGAAAAACTTCTTTTGCATGTTTCCCTCCATCATTTTATTATTGCTCCGCCAACTAAACATTGGAGCATTATTTGCATAATCATACCATAAATTTACCCCATTAGCAATGCTCGCCCCCATATCCTCACATTTGTCACATGCGTGTACACATTGACGAAAGATGGTTCCTTTGATACACTTGATGTACACACAATTTGAGGAGGACAACAATGTATAATTTTGATGAAATAATTGATAGACGTGACACAAATTCCTTTAATGTAGAGGGGTATACGGACTGCGTATTCAAGGGCGAGGAGGTTAACCTTCCCTGCAGCAAAGATGATGTGGTTCGCATGTGGGTTGCGGATATGGAATTTGCCGTTCCCGAAGTAGTTGTAAACGGGATTAAAAAAGCCCTAGAT
>CAYJPI010000016.1:11976-14199 GCA_964372005.1 uncultured Oscillospiraceae bacterium
CCTATGCCGATGCTCTATTATCGTGGTGCAAATCCCGCTACAATATGACTTTTGAAAGGGAGGAACTCGTGCTTTCAAACGGCATCGTGCCGGCATTGCATGAACTTACCGGATATCTGCTTGCTGCTGACGAAAAGGCCCTTTTCTTTACGCCTTCGTATGGGCCGTTTGCAAGGGCTACAAATTATCACGGAAGGGAATATGTAGCTTCACATTTGTTGTATGAGAACGGGGACTTTACGATCGATTTCGATGATTTTGAGCAGAAAGCCTCAGATAAAAAGACGAAGCTTTTCATATTCTGCCATCCACATAACCCAACAGGGCGCGTTTGGACCCGGGACGAGCTCGAGCGCATAGCAGCAATCGTACAAAAACACAATCTGTATGTCATCTCCGATGAAATACACTGCGACCTTCTGCGATGCGGCAAAACGCATATCCCCCTTGCTAACATAATGCCCACATACGATAAACTTATCACTTGCATGGCACCGAGCAAAACATTCAATCTTGCCGGCATGTGTATATCCAATGTTCTTATTCGCGAAGCTTGGATTCGTAACATGTGGAATGAGAGGTATCTTGGCGGCGTGAATCCTCTAAGCATGGCCGCGGCGCAGGCAGCTTACAATGATGGGGCAGCTTGGCTTGATGAGCTTAAAAAATATCTTGATGGTAACTTCGCCCTGTGCGATACATGGATTAAAGAACATCTTCCCAAGGCGCAGTTCAAAGTGCCCGAGGCGACATATCTTGCGTGGATCAACCTTGGTGCTTACTTCGATGAAGGTGCGGATATCGCGCGCTTTTTTGCCACGGAAGCCGGCGTTATACTCGAGGATGGCGAGATGTTTGTTGATAATGGCGATGGGTTCGTGCGCCTAAATCTCGCTTGCCCGAGGAGCGTTGTTGAGGAGGGTTTGAAGCGCATTACCTCAGCTATCAACAAAATAAATTAGATTCCCAAAAAAAAATTTAGCAAAGTTTGTTTTTCCCATTTACAAATGGTGCAAAACGCGATACACTTACAGTATACAAAGGCGATTAAGAAACACAAACTAAAAATATGAAACGGAGAGGAATATAGCATGATTGATTTGACTATGCACAAGGAGAATCTTGCGCGCACGATTAAGAGGGCAAAAGAGAACAAAATTGTAATACCTACACTTGCACAGATGCGCAACCCCGACCTCGTACCCGAGAAGATCAAAGACGGGTTGAAGGATTTGGGACTGTGGGACATCAGCCCCCTCAACCTGTTTCGCATAACATGGCGCAACGAACCTAAGATGAAGGGCGGCCTTTACGGCGGCGTTAACTATCTTGAGTTGCCCAGCGCACTTACCGGCGTTGATGCACGCATCTTCGTACTCACCGGCAAATGGTTCCCCACGGGTTGCCACAAGGTTGGTGCATCCTTTGGTTGCTTGGCGCCTCGCCTTGTAACCGGCCAGTTTGACCCCACATATCATAAGGCTGTTTGGCCTTCCACCGGTAACTACTGCCGTGGCGGTGCATACAACTCGAAGCTCTTAAAGTGCGACAGCATCGCTATACTCCCGGCCGAAATGAGCCGCGAGCGTTTTGAGTGGCTTTCGACCATCGCAGGCGAAGTTATCGCTACTCCCGGTTGCGAGAGCAATGTTAAAGAGATCTTTGATAAGACATGGGAGCTTCGCACAACTCGCGAGGACGTAATGATCTTCAACCAGTTTGACGAGATGGGCAATCATCTGTGGCATTACACCGTAACAGGCAAAGCTATCACCGATGCATACGAAAGCATCAAAACCGATAAGTCGCGCCTCTTCGGTATGGCCTTCACATCCGGCTCGGCAGGCACAATGGCGAGCGGTGATTATGTAAAAGAGCAGTATCCACACGCTAAGCTTGCAGTAGGCGAAGCGCTTCAATGCCCCACACTCTTGAACAACGGTTTCGGTGGACATCGCATCGAAGGCATCGGCGACAAGCATGTGCCTTGGGTTCACAATGTTAAGAACACCGACATGGTCGTCGCTATCGATGATAATGACAGCCAGAACCTACTGCGCTTGTTCAATGATCCCGTCGGTAAAGCGTACCTACTCGATGAGCTCAAGCTCGATCCCGCGTTCGTTGAGCAGCTTTCACTCCTCGGTATCTCCGGTATCGCTAATGTTCTTTGCTGCATCAAGATGGCTAAGTACTACGACCTCACCGGCGATGATTGCCTCT
>CAYJPI010000017.1:0-4576 GCA_964372005.1 uncultured Oscillospiraceae bacterium
ACCGAACTTGAAGCTCTCACAGTGGCGGTGGATGATACAAATACCGCACGCATCGATGAACTTCGTGCACGCCATGACGAACTTACAGTCCTCATGCAGACTTTGGACGCCGACCGCCTTACTACGGCTCGTGCGGATGCGGATGCTATCATCACAAGGCTTGAAGCAGGCGAAGCTTTCGATACGCTTATGATGGAATACACACAGAATACGGAAATCATCAACCATGCTGTTTCGCAGGAAAAGGGCTTGCTCATAAGCCCGGAGGACGGCACGGAAACATCGGTTTGGAGCCCCGAGGTTCATGCGGCGGTGTTCGCACTTACGACCATCGGCTCGTACAGCCCCATCATCGAAGATGATGAAGGATTGCACATCGTCCAATATGTTGCCGAAGAGCCGGCAGGAATAGTTGCCTACGAAGCGGTTGCTGAAGCGATGACAGAGGGTGCACTTGCCGATAAGCAGGCGAGCGAGTGGGAAGCCACACTCGATGCTTGGATGCAGGATACCACGATAGTAACCAAGTACCCTGATTTGATTGCGGATGCGGGAATGGTTCCCCAGGCATAAACCAAACAAAATATAGAACAAAAAAAAAGTGGCCTAGGCCACTTTTTTGTTATGTGCAATTTACATATGTTATCTCGTTTCCGACATGTTCGATATAACGTATGAGATCCTTGGTTTTGAGCATGACACTTGCAGTGTTCACGGCAGGATGCACCACGATATCATCCCACGACTTGATGTCCTCGTCGATGAGCACGCGAACGCTGTTGGTTTCATCAAAGAGCAATGCCATCGCAGATACCGCACCGGGAGTTAGATTGAGTTTCTCAAGCAATAATTCGGATGATGCGAATGATAGGCGCGATACCGATAACTGGCTTGATATCTCTTTGGTTTTGAAAGCCTTTTCCCTTGCGATTAGAAGAAGGAAAAAATCCGTCTTTTGCCTATTGCAAAGGAAGATGTTTTTGCAATGCTTGGCATGCTGGGTCCCTTCGGGAACCGGGCAATCCTCCATGGTGTAGGCCGGGGCATGCGTGTAGTGCGAGTGCTCGATATTGAGGGATTTTAGCATGTCGAGAACAGCAAGTTCTTTTTGGTCGCTTTGAATGGGAATCATCTTTTTCTCCTTGGTTATTGTTGATTATTTTGAATGCGCGATAAATTTGCTCGAATAGCATAATGCGAAATATTTGGTGCGAAAACGTCATGTCCGAAAATGAAAGCTTGAAATCGGCGCGGCGAACGACATCGTTTGATAACCCGAGCGAGCCGCCGATAACGAATGTTATTCGACTTTGACCGCCACACATCAAAGAATCAATTTTCGATGAAAGAGCCTCGCTCGATAGTTTCTTACCATCGATACACAGTGCAATTACATACTCGTTCTCATCTATGTGCGATAGGATGCGCGCACCTTCCTTAGTGCGCACTTGCTCGCGCAAAGCGTCGGACAGTTTTTGAGGTGCAGGTTCGTCGGAAAGTTCGGTGATTTTGCATGATGCGTAGCGAGACATGCGTTTTTCGTACTCGCCAAGCGCATCACGAAAGAACTTTTCCTTGAGCTTACCCACGCATAGAACGCGTATCGTCATGGCGTAGCCCCCCATATCGGAAGGGAATACACGAAGAATAGCACATTCATGGCGATGAGCAAGGAATATGCCACTATGATGGGAGCACGCATAACCTTTTTTTGTCCGGGTTGATTAAATATAGCCGATGCACGATCGGGCACAGGGTCGTTTTCATCTTCAACGGGGATGGGTTTTGTAACGCCCCTAGCGCATACGCGTTTTAATAGCGAGTTTGAAAGCAGCAGCAGACCTGCGCCTATCGCTACATAAGAAAACACACTTAGCATGAGTACCGTAAGGTCGATGGTTTGCAAGCTCGTGCCCGAATCGGCCGCGCTCGACATATACGATAGAAGCATGGTGCCGCCATTATACACGGCGTGAACCACCATTGCAGGGTAACAGCTTCCCGTGCGCAATGTGATGTGCGAAAGCACGAAGGATATCAACAGGAAGGTCGGCAGATAATGCGGCTGTGCGTGCAATAATGAAAACAAAAGTGCTGTGCGCCACATGGCTCGCCTTGCTCCGAGTGATTTATATGCGGATAGAAGCGCGCCGCGAAACAATGATTCCTCGGCGAAGGCCGGAACGAGGCTCTATAAAATTATGCTCGCCCACATGCGCCAGCCTGTATCGCTTGGGTTAACCGCGCCCATGGGAGAGAGACCCAACATGTCATATAAATATGCGAGAATTGAATTAAGTCCGCCTGCAAGGAAGATGAGTGATATTCCCAACAAAGCTGCGATGGAATATGCTGAAAACTTAACGGGGATTTGGGCTGTTTTAGCATTACCGCCCATCACACGGGTGAGAATTCGAGCAGGTAAGTATAAAACGAGCAACTCGCCTATGAGCATCGACCATGCGTAATATGCAAGTAGATCGTCCGTTTGAACGATGAGTGGAAGCAGTATATTCGTGGCCAATAGGCCGCTTATCGCCATCGCTGCGATGAGATTGCCCATGCTTTGATCGCGTATATCGGTTATGCGCATATTTTTTCTCCTAATCGATAGTATACATTGACGAAACCCTGTCACGCTTTGCCACATGAATGGTCATCTCATCATATAAACCTGCATGATAAAGGGCTTCCTCGGCGGTTCGAAGCGCGAGTAGCTCCGTGTTGTTTTGCGCGCTCAGATGGCCGAGCACAACATTTCTTACGCCATGTGCGTGGAGTTTGACGAGCGCAGCTGCGGCATCATCATTACATAGATGACCCCTGTTCGAAAGTATTCGCCTTTGAAGATGTGGCGGATATGGACCATATTTTAGCATGTCCACATCATGGTTGGATTCAAGCAACAACAAGTCAACCCCCGATGCCATTTGAAGGAGTTTGTCGTTCATATGGCCTATATCGGTCATGACGGTTAGAGTTCGCCCCTTGTAAAAGAAACGATAACCCACGGGATCCACACTGTCATGAGGGGTGGAAAAAGGGGTGATGTTAAGTTCGCCGATATAGAAATCCCTGCCGGTTTCAAACACGCGTGTATTGGAAACCGAGATGTTGCCGATTGATCTTTCCATTGCAAGATGGCATTTTGTGTTCGCGTATATGGGTAAATCATAACGCCGAGAGAGCACGCCCGCGCCCTTAACATGGTCGCTATGCTCATGTGTTATGAGTATGGCGGATATGCTTTGCGCAGGTACATCGATGCAGTTTAGTGCATTTTCGATGGTTTTTCCGGGGTGCCCCGCGTCGATCAACAATCGTATATCGCCCGCTTCCAAATAAAGCGAGTTGCCGGATGATCCGCTAAAGAGTGGACAAAATCGCATTTCATACTGCCTTTCAGTTCAGTTGATGCGGCATCACCGCAACCATAATATTATACCAGATGTGCACCGGCAATGAAAGAATAAATTGGATAGTGGCGACAATAGCGTTCATGTCAGCCCTTGCCGCCACTATACAGGAACCTTATGTTTGTAGTAGGTGTAATTTTACCGTAGACGTTAGACTGTCAAAAAATCTATAAAAGCACAAAACTATGGTAGTTACCTTGGCTTTAGGCATGGAGGCTTCCATTCCGGCTTCGGCGACATGCGCGCCGAAACGGACAAAAACGGGACGTTTTTGAACTCTGCGCCTTTTGCCGACCGTGAGCCGTGCGAGCAGGCAAACGGTGTAAAAACTCAAAAAAGTGTTCTTTGAACACTTTTTTGACACTCTGGTATAATGCTGTGATTTTAAGGAAATAATCAACCACAACATGGAAGGAGGTAATGTTATGAACGACGATAATAAGGGAAGATTCGGCGACTGGAAGGAAAAAGCATCCGATTTCTTAGCGCAATATGGATTTACGGTGGTGCTTTCTTTGCTTGCGGTGGTGATAGGAATTACTGCGATTGCGGCATTTTCCGTTGACACCATTGAGAATGTACCACCTGTATCGCCCACGCCTGCCATCGAACAGGATGTGCAGTTTGGCGAAGTTGAACCTGAGGAAACGGATTTACCCGTTGAAACCGAGGAGGTAATCGACGAAAATGAAATGCCCGACGTGGCGGTAGCGGCCGAAATAACCCCCGAACCTGATGTGGTTGAAGAGGAGCAGGCAGTGAGCGCATCGGCTTCTAAAAGCGCACCGCCGGTTGAAGGGGAGGTAGTGTTCCCGTTTGCATCGGATTCGCTCGTGTATTCCGTTACGCTTGAACAGTGGGCAACGCATCCTGCGATAGACATATCTGCAAAGATAGGTAGTGAAGTGAGGAGTATAGATAGCGGAGAGGTAGAGCGAGTGTTCATGGATGATGCCTTAGGTATGAGCGTTGTAATAGCTCACGGATCCGATATGAAAGCTTACTACTGTAATCTGGATGAGGACGTACCGATCAGCGAAGGTGACAGCATCGAAAAAGGAGATGTTGTAGGCTTGGTTGGGGACACATCGATTAGCGAATGTATGATGGAAAGCCACTTGCACTTTGCAATCGAAAAAGATGGTGAATATGTTGACCCG